>NZ_JAXBLX010000059.1:0-27300 GCF_037027555.1 Halalkalibacter kiskunsagensis
CTTTTTTATGAAGTACTGGTGTTCTTCCAGTACGCTTTTTTATGAAGTACTGGTGTTCTTCCAGTACGCTTTTTTATTGCCTTTAAAGATCGAATCCTAACATGGCAGTACGATGTAATCTGCACATTATGTTTGTTTTTAGAAAAGAAGGGAATAGAACGACTATAAGAAAAACAAATATATTAATGAGGTGAGGAAAATGTGGACAATTCTAATCATCATATTTATTTTATGGTTGCTTGGATTTAGTTTTGAAATTGCAGGAAATCTCATTCATCTGCTATTAGTTGTAGCGCTTGTAATATTTATTGTTAGACTAATTACCGGGAGAAGAGTATAGGGAAAAGAGGATGTCTTGGTGATGACATCCTCTTTTATATTTAATTAATTACACCTCGTCTGCAAATGATAACAATTATTCTTCCTCAGTTAACAATTCATAAGCATTTTTAAAAATTGGATCACTATTTACATAATGTTGAAAGATATAAAAAAGAGCTTCTGTTTCATTATTCAAATGAATCAAAACATCGTCGTATGCAGAAGACAAAAAGCGATCATGTTCAAGTAGTGATTTCATTCGATTAGGGTGAAAGTTCATTTTGTGTTCGTCTCCTTTGATGTTATTTTCGTAACTAGTGTATGTAACCGTTATAATTTGGCTCCTGACTTTTTAAAATAAAGTAAAGTTCGAATGTAAACGATTGCAAAAATGCATTGACAATTATCTGAACCTTTTGTACAATTTAACAGACTGACCAGTCGGTTAAAAAGGATTGTTTTATAATGTATTGAAGGCGGTGGGAGCAGCAATGAAAAAAAAACCGACGAAAGAACGGATCATAGAGACGGCACTCCTTCTTTTTGAGGAATATGGATTCCATGCAGTAACAGTAGATCGCATTGTTAAAGAGAGTGGAACATCAAAAGGTGGATTTTATCATAACTTCAAATCGAAGGATGAGCTTCTATATACGGTACATGATTCGTTTATTACATATATTCTTGATAAAGCAGAAGATGCATACAATCGATATGATACTCCAGCGGAGCGACTTTATGAAACTGTGAGATCGTTTGTCATGATGTTTGAATTATACCGACCACATGTTACGGTGTTTTATCAAGAATCACTTTATTTAAGCCAAAATTACTTTGTTACCATTAAACGAAAACGAAATCGTTATAAGCAAATGATGTTTCGGTTAGTGGAGGAAGGGATTGAATGTGGCGAATTTAGAAAGGAAATCCCAGTACCGATAACATCAATGGCGATTTTTGGAATGACCAATTGGACATACAAATGGTACAAGGAAACTGGACAATACACTATAAAAGACATTGCTAATATTTATGCAGACATCGTGATGAATGCGGTCTTAACAAAAGAGGCTAGTGTGAAGCCAGAATATGCACATTTTTTTCTTACTAGCAATCAAGATACAATCGTCTAGATTCCAATCGAGGGGGGTATTTTAGATGGATATGTTTGATTATATACAAGAGATGGAAGACCGTCGTGATACGACTAAACTAGGTGGTGGAGAGAAACGAATAGAGGCTCAACATAATCGCGGGAAACTAACGGCCCGTGAGCGAATTGATTGTTTGCTTGATGATGAAACGTTTGTTGAATTAAATCCTTTTATCCAGTATCGTGGGGATGCATTTCAAGCAAGTGTAGCACCTGGTGAAGGTGTCGTTACTGGTTACGGAAAAATTCATGGGAGGCTTGTCTTTTTATTTGCTCAAGATTTCACGGTATTTGGTGGTGCATTAGGAGAAATGCATGCACAAAAAATTGCCAAGGTGATGGATTTAGCTGCGGAAAATGGTGCACCTATTATAGGGTTAAATGACTCAGGAGGAGCACGGATTCAAGAAGGTGTCTTGTCATTAGATGGGTATGGCCACGTCTTTTACCGGAATGCGATCTATTCAGGTGTGATTCCACAAATTTCAGTCATAATGGGGCCTTGTGCGGGAGGAGCCGTTTATTCTCCTGCAATCACAGATTTTGTCTTTATGGTTGAAAAAACAAGTCAAATGTTTATTACAGGGCCTAAAGTGATTGAAAGTGTGACCGGAGCCAAAATTAACGCTGAAGATTTAGGTGGAGCGAAAGTACATTCAAGAGTTAGTGGTAATGCTCATTTTACTGCGAAAACAGAGGAAGAAGTGATATCAGAAGTAAGAAGATTGATCGAATTTCTTCCTTCCAACTTTGAGGAACATGCGTTAACGCTAGAACCAAAAGAGAAACGACCCATCCAAGAACGAATAAATGAGTTGATTGATCTTGTTCCTGTTGATGGAACAAAAGTATATGATGTGCGCAAAGTTATCAAAAAAATCATTGATGATGAAGAATTCATGGAAGTTCAACCGATGTTTGCGAAAAATATCGTTATTGGATTTGGACGAATAGAAGGAAGTACAGTAGGGATTGTTGCAAATAACCCGAAAATGATGGCCGGTGGACTCGATATCAATTCCTCTGACAAATGTTCACGTTTCATTAGGTTCTGTGATTGTTTCAATATCCCACTTATTACCTTTGAAGATGTAAGCGGATTCATTCCAGGGGTTCAACAAGAGCATGGAGGAATCATACGTCATGGAGCAAAGATTCTCTATGCTTATTCTGAAGCAACCGTACCGAAGATTACGGTCATTCTCCGAAAAGCGTTTGGAGGAGCGTATGTTGCCTTAAATAGTAAAGCAATTGGAGCTGATTTAGTGTTTGCTTGGCCCAATGCAGAAATTGCGGTTATGGGACCAGAGGGTGCAGCGACAATTATCTATGCAAAAGAAATTCGAGAAAGTCACGATCCTGAAGAAACAAGAAAACAAAAGATTGCCGATTACAGGAAACGATTTGCCAATCCATATGTCGCTGCAGCGAATGGGATGGTTGATGATGTCATTGATCCACGTGATACAAGAAAAAGCCTTATTCAAGGCTTAGAAATATTAAAAAAGAAAAAGAAACAACTTCCGAAAAAGAAACACGGAAATATGCCTTTGTGATCAATCTGTAAATATACTGGGAAGGGAGTGAGCGGAAAGCCTGAAGAAGGTGGCCGCATAATAATGGATATGACATTTAATGAATTTCCAGTTCCTACGTATCAGCAATGGCGAACGGTAGCAGAAAAATCTTTAAGAGGAAAGTCATTTGACAAGACATTAAAAACGAAGCTCCTTGATGAGATAGAGCTCGAGCCGATGTATCAAAATAGAGATTTAGAGAATTGTACGACATTAGCAAATGATCCAGGAGTCTTCCCTTTTTTAAGAGGAACTACGAATCAACCAAGGAATTGGAAGGTTAGCCAAGAAATAATTGCCGTGACTCCCAATCAACTAAATAAATGCTTGAAGGAAGAATTTGCAAGAGGACAAAATGTTGCCCATCTTGTCTTAACCGATGAGATGAAAAGAGGGAACAAACCATGTCTAGATAAAAATGAAGGTATCACAATCTATGACTTAAAGGAGCTACAAGAAGCTTTTAAAGGAATGCATTTGTCGAATCAACTGATTCACGTTGATGCAGGAGTTGTGTGCCTCCCTCTTTTAGCTTTGTTTTGTTCGATATCTAATCAATTAGAAGGAACAATCGCTTCTGACCCACTCCACCAATTAGCCACAGAAGGGAAATTAACGTATTCATTAGAACGGTGCTATGACTATATGGCTTTAGCTGTAAAGTGGGCACAGGAAAACCATCCCAAGTTACGAACAATTTTAGTTCAAAGTCATATATATCACAATGGTGGAGCCAGCCCAGCAGTAGAGTTAGCTTCTGCATTAGCGACAGGTGTAGCCTATGTAAATGCGCTCATTGAAAGAGGTGTATCTTGTGATGAAGCTGGCCAATCGGTTACATTCGCTATCTCGGTAGGAACTGACTTTTTTAGTGAAATTGCAAAAATACGAGCTGCAAGAGTATTGTGGGCAGCGATAATGGCAGAGTTTGGTGCAGGAGAAAACGGACAAAAAATGAACATTCATGCAAGGACATCATCGTTAACAAAGACGAAACAGGATACGTATGTCAATCTTCTAAGAGGAACAACTGAAGCATTTGCCGCTGCGGTTGCAGGTGTTGATAGCTTGCATGTGAGTCCGTTTGATGAAGCCCTACAAGAACCAACTGCTTTTTCAAGAAGAATTGCTAGAAATACGTCACTTATTTTACAAGAAGAAGCTTTTATTGGGGTTACACAAGACCCTGCAGGTGGCTCATGGTATATAGAGTATATAACAGAGCAATTTGCAAAAAAAGCATGGGAGTGTTTCCAAGACATCGAACGTGCAGGTGGAATGAGTGCTGCCCTTCAAAGTGGTCTTGTACAAGATCGAATTCATACCACTTGGAAACAGCGCTCAGTAGAAGTCGAGCACCGAAGACGAGCAATTGTTGGGATAAATAAATATGTCAAACTTGATGAGACGCAGCCACTAAAGCAGGAATCAGCTTGTGAAACACTAGACGCATATAGGAAACGATTGAATACGAATGATGAAAAAATCGAAGAGATGCGACCAAAGAATATGGAAGATGTGCTTGCTATGGTTCGGAAAAATATCCCGATTCACCAGGTGCATGAACGATTAAAGGATAATGTTCCTTCTATTGAGGTTGATCCGATCAAAAAGAGGCGTTTAGCAGAAGGGTTTGAACTGTTACGTCAAAGAAGTAATGAGCTTTATGACAAGTTTGGCCAACGTCCAACGGTTTATGTAATTGGACTAGGGCCGCTCGCTTCTCATAAAACGCGTGTTGATTTTATTACAGAATTATTTCAAAGTGGGGGGTTTAAGGTTCAACTTTCTGATCCAGTTGCCGGAGTTGAAGAAGCTCTCGAAAAAGTAGAATCTTTTGACTTTGTCGTTCTTTGCGGAACTGATGAAAGCTATCATCAGTTAGGTTTACCACTTGCAACGGAATTAGTAAGTAGATCATGCGACGTTTTTATCGCAGGTCGCCAGGAAGAAGAGCTTGAGAGTCTGTTACTACAAGCGGGAGTTCAAAGGTTTATCGATGCAAAAACGAATGCATATAAGTTTTTACATGACTTGCAAGCAAAGATGGGAGGAACAATTCAATGAGTAAGAAACCTACTTTTCATTCAATGCCATTCCCATCTTTTAAACAAGTCGAAAAAACAAAGAAACAAAATGGGCCTGCTTTCCAAACAATGGAGCAACTTGCGATCAAGCCGGTTTATACAAAAGAGGATCTAAAAGGCATGAACCACTTAGACTATGTTGCAGGAATTGCCCCATTTTTTCGTGGTCCATATCCTACCATGTACAAAACACGTCCATGGACAGTACGACAATATGCGGGTTTTTCTACTGCAGAAGAAAGCAATGCTTTTTATCGTAGAAATCTAGCAGCAGGTCAAAAAGGATTGTCGATTGCTTTTGATTTAGCTACTCATCGTGGCTACGATTCTGATCATGAGCGAGTTGTGGGCGATGTCGGGAAGGCTGGAGTAGCAGTTGACTCCATTTTAGATATGAATATTTTATTTGACGGAATCCCACTCGATCAAATGTCTGTGTCTATGACGATGAATGGTGCGGTTCTTCCAATTATGGCGTTTTACATTGTCGCAGCAGAAGAGCAAGGGGTTCCTAAAGAAAAGTTAACGGGAACCATTCAAAATGATATTTTAAAAGAATATATGGTGCGCAATACCTATATTTATCCACCAGAAGCTTCAATGAAAGTAATTGCTGACATTTTTGAATACACGTCTACTCATATGCCGAAGTTTAATAGCATTAGCATCTCAGGCTACCATATGCAAGAAGCAGGTGCAACAGCAGACATTGAGCTTGCTTATACGTTAGCTGATGGACTTGAATATGTCAGAACAGGTATAAACGCAGGTCTTGATATTGACCAGTTTGCGCCACGACTATCTTTTTTCTGGGCAATTGGAATGAACCACTATATGGAAGTGGCAAAAATGAGAGCTGGGAGACTTATGTGGGCAAAGTTAATGAAGCCTTTTGCTCCGAAAAATGAGAAGTCATTGGCTTTAAGAACACACTCGCAAACATCAGGGTGGAGTTTAACGGAACAAGATCCTTATAATAACGTGATCCGTACTTGTATCGAGGCAATGGCAGCAGCTCTTGGTCATACGCAGTCCTTGCACACCAATGCACTTGATGAAGCGGTTGCTTTACCGACAGACTTTTCAGCACGAATTGCCAGGAATACACAGTTGTACTTACAGGAAGAAACAGGAATTACCAATGTCCTTGATCCTTGGGGAGGTTCTTATTATGTTGAAACACTAACGGCAGAGCTTATGAAGAAAGCTTGGGGCCACATTGAAGAAATTGAAAAGCTTGGCGGAATGGCAAAAGCAATTGAGACAGGATTACCAAAAATGCGGATTGAAGAAGCAGCAGCTCGACGCCAAGCGCATATTGATTCAAAAAAGGAGACAATTATCGGTGTAAACAAGTATCGTCTTGATCAAGAAGAATATCTCGATATTTTAGATATTGATAATACGGCAGTAAGAGAATCGCAGCTTAGACGCTTGCAGAAATTGCGTCATGAACGGGATGAAGAAGAAGTGAAGCGTGCACTCGTTGCACTGTCTGGTGCGGCTAAAACGGGCAAGGGTAATTTACTCGCGTTTGCTGTTGATGCGGCAAGAGCGCGTTGCACGTTAGGAGAAATCTCAATGGCTTATGAAAAGGTTGTTGGTCGTCATCGAGCCGTGATTCGTTCAATAAGCGGTGTATATCGTACAGAGTTTGGAGAGAAAGATGAAATGAAAGAGATTCGTCATGTAACTGATCAATTTGCCGAGAATGAAGGAAGACGCCCGAGGATTATGATTGCAAAAATGGGTCAAGACGGTCATGATCGAGGTGCTAAAGTAATCTCAACTGCTTTTGCCGATATCGGATTTGATGTTGACATTGGTCCATTATTTCAAACTCCTAAAGAAGCAGCTCTACAAGCAGTCGAAAATGATGTTCATATTTTAGGAATGAGTTCACTTGCAGCGGGTCACAAAACACTCTTGCCACAAGTTGTAGAGGAATTACGGAAACTTGGTCGAGAAGACATTCTTGTTATTATTGGCGGAGTCATTCCTCCGCAGGACTACGAGTTTTTAAAAGAGCAAGGAGCTGCGGCTATATTTGGACCAGGTACGGTCATTCCAGTAGCAGCACTAAAAATTATGCAAGAGTTGAATAAGCGATTAGGCTATGATAAGTGATGAACTACTTTGAATAGTTCCGAAATGTGAAGAATCTTAGTAGTTCAGTCGAACATGAATATAGAAGGAACTAAAAAAGAGAAACTGTGTTTCAAATAGGTAGCACTTGAAAGTGCTCTAAACTCAAGGCTTCTGTTTGCTAATTCGGTGTTAAATTGAAGGTAGCAAGATTAGGCTTTTCTCAAAGGAGATATCGTATGAGTTTGAATAACAGACGTCAATCACTGTCTTTAGAAGAATATGTGGAAGGCGTCAAAGCAAATAACCGAGCTGTTTTAGCTAGAGCGATTACGTTAGTTGAAAGCAATGCAGCTAGACATATGACTCTTGCGCAAGAACTCCTTACCTCTATCATGCCGGATACAGGTGAGTCAATACGGATTGGAATTACAGGGGTTCCAGGAGCAGGGAAAAGTACATTTATTGAATCGTTTGGAATGATGCTTTGTGAAAAGGGACATCGTGTTGCCGTACTTGCAGTAGATCCTTCAAGTTCTCTTTCACACGGTAGTATTCTTGGGGACAAAACAAGGATGGAACAGTTATCAAGGCATAGAGGAGCATTCGTCAGGCCGTCACCTGCAGGAGGAGCTCTTGGTGGTGTTGCGAGAAAAACAAGGGAAACAATGCTTTTATGTGAGGCAGCTGGTTATGACATTATTATCGTAGAGACAGTTGGGGTTGGACAAAGTGAGGTTTCTGTTCGGTCAATGGTCGATTGCTACTTAGTATTGATGCTAACTGGAGCTGGCGATGACTTACAAGGGATGAAAAAAGGAATGATGGAAATGGTCGACATGATGCTAATTAACAAAGCAGATGGAACCAACATTCATGCTGCAAACCAGGCTAAAATTGAGCTGAGACGCATTGTTCATATGCTTCCTCGAATGACGAATGGATGGGAGACGAAAGTACAAACGGTGTCTTCGCTTACAGGTAATGGAATGAAGGAGTGTTGGGAGACTGTCGAACAGTTTTACACTCACTTAGTAAAGACGAAGCAGTTTGATGAACGGAGAAAGAAACAGGCAGCTAATTGGTTTCATTCGCTTATAGAAGAACAACTCCTTTCTTCCTTTTACGAGAGTGGCATCATTAAAAGAGAGCTTCCACAATTAAAACAGTCTGTTCTAGATGGAAAGGTAAGTGCAACACAAGCAGCATTAGCATTATTGAAGAAGTATCAGGGAAATAACTAGTCCATATCACTGAGATTTTTGTTCTTTTAGATCATCAGGTAAATTGCTATCATAAGGTGAGTGATTTCAACTAGGCATTCCACTTTCTGAAGGCAAGCCGAAGGAGAATCTAATCGATTAAGGAATCCGTTGATTGATAAATATATACAGTAAAAAGACGAGGGGGATATGCCCTCGTCGTTCGTCATATTCATTCAGCAGCGATCGCCAATATTTCAAGGGGAACAGTATAGATAGATGAGCGATTTGTCTTTGGATTAAAATAGGCAATGAGCAAACTTGTTACTTCCCTCATTCCTGAGTCTGTTAAATGGAAAGGAAGCTTTTCAATCATTGTATGCTTGTGCAATTCCTTTTCCTTTAAGTTAAGTGTAGCAAAAGAAGTAGAAACAAGAGTTGGTTCTTCCGCTAAAATCGTTAAGAAGCGAGATTGTTCTTGCTTAGACATAGAGAAATCCCACCATGTTTTCCGTGGTTTGTGCTTATGGTTTTCAAAGTAATCTACCATCATTAATCCTCTTACCAAAGGGGAGTTTATCTTTGTTTCTCGTTGTGATAAAAATAGATCAAGTCTTGTAAATAGATCTTCTAATTGATGACCAATTCGTGCCCAGCCACGTTCGTCCCAATAATCGCCAAACTCTTGAAAGAAGTCAAAAGCAGAATCAAATTCATTTGCTACTAAATATTCAATTGTCCGGTCCATTCGATGATCATTCCAATACTTTTCAAGCACATCTTCAACCCGTTTGATGCGAATAATTTCATCAAACGTTAGGACATTGTTTTTTAAAATCTCGTATGGGGAATGGTCCATGTACACATAATCATGTTGATCAGCTCGTAATCGTAAGCCGGTTCCTCGTAACATTTTAAGAAAACCAAGTTGCATTTCTTCTGGACGCATCTCAAATACATCATTAAATGTTTTACGGAAAGAGTGGTAATCTTCTTCAGGCAAGCCCGCAATTAAATCTAGATGTTGGTCAATCTTCCCGCCTTCTTTCACCATTGTTACTGTTCTTTTTAATTTATCAAAGTTTTGACGACGCATGACAAGGTCATTTGTTGCATCATTCGTTGATTGGACGCCTATCTCAAATCGGAAAATTCCTGATGGTGCATGTTCATTTAAATACGTGAGGACTTCTGGTCGCATAATATCGGCAGTGATTTCAAACTGAAAGACACAGCCTTGGTGATTTTCGATTAAGAACCGAAAAATTTCTAATGCGTAGTCACGCTTAATGTTAAATGTCCGGTCGACAAATTTAATAAGCTTTGCGCCACTTTCAATTAAAAATAGGAGGTCTGCTTTCACTCGGTCAATATCAACATACCTGACACCGACTTCAATAGACGATAGGCAGAACTGACAACTATACGGACAACCCCGACTCGTCTCAAAATAAGTAACGCGCTTTGATAAGCCGTCCAAATCTTCATCAAAACGGTACGGTGTCGGAATGTCATCAAGCTTTAATTTTGATCTAGGTGCCGTGATAACAACTTCAGAATCTTTACGATAAGCAAGACCAAAAACCATATGATACTTTTGTGTACTACTAATTTCTTCTAAAAGTTGCTTAAACGTTTCTTCTCCTTCACCAATCACGATAAAGTCAACATTAGCAAGGGATTCCATCCATTCCTTCGTATCATAAGAAACTTCAGGTCCGCCTAAAACAATTTTTGCCTCAGGCATTACTTTTTTTAACATATTAATCACTTTGATCGTTTCTTCAATGTTCCAAATATAACAGCTGAATCCAATCACATCTGGTTTTCGATCATAGAGATCAGATACAATGTTCATGACTGGATCTTTAATTGTATATTCAACCATATCTAATGGGAAGTCTGGTTCGGCATAAGCTTTTAAGCAACGTAGAGCTAAACATGTATGGATATACTTTGCATTCAACGTCGTAACGACGGTTTTCATTCTGTACCCCTCAATTCTCTTCTTTTATTCCGTACTGTATCATACCACAATTCTGCTCTGAACTAAAAAAGGATTGGAATCAAAGAGATGTTAATCAATCGTCGGAATTGGTAAGTGCCGGTGGAGGGGGAGCTTCTTGAGATTTTAGTTGTCACAATTTCTCATAGAACCTTAGGGAAGTTTAAAAAGAGAAAGTCTAATGTGGATCTATAAACCACATTAGACTTTCTCGATTCAAAGATTCTTATTCTACTTTTTCATACTCAGTAATATTTTCAGCAACGATTGGTTGGCTCGTATCAAGGTGACCAAACAACTCTGGGTGAATTTCTCCGTCAATGAGAATTTGTGTCTCATCGAATCCAAATTGCTTCATAGCCATCGCAATTTGTTGAACTAACATATACTCTGTTCCGGAACCAACTTGTGCGTTTAATAATTCACTAGAAAAAGATACATGTGCAATACCATCTTTATCTTCAACAGATTGTACATCTACATCACTAGGTATAATGGATACTAGTCCTTCTTCAGTTGGGCCTTGAATCCACGCTTCTAGCGTTGCAATAAGTAGGTTATCTTCAGTTGTTATTAACTGGCGATCTACGCGGTACATGTCCATTACTTGATCATCTGAGAAAACAAGTTCAATTGAAGTTGTTGTTTCGCTAACTTCTTCATTAGTTTTAGTATTCTCTGTTTCAGTTTCTGCCGTCTCAGAATCTACAGTTGAATCTACTTCAGAATCAATGTCAGATTCAACTTCTTCAGTAGTTTCTAATTCTACATCTGTGTCTACTTCCGTGTCCTCTTCAACTAAATCACTGTTTTCTTCGGACTCAATGCCATCAGCAGGCTGTTCTTCTTGTCCGTTGCTTGTTGCTCCTTGTCCACACGCACCAAGAAGAAGGATGGATAACCCTAGTAAGAGAAACATCCAATGTTTTTTCACGGTACTTCCCCCTTTTTCTCGTTCATTCTTTAAAATGTAGTAATTCTTTTCATAACTCTATCAACTAAATTCTACATCATTCATGTTGAAATTCAATGACTAATTTCAACATAGGTAATTAGAATGAGTTTTTTGTAGGGGGTTTATGGGTATTTAAGGAAGAAGACAGCGGAAAAAAATGGTACAATAAATAAAAGAAATTGTAGGAAGGAATTTTGCTTATGCCTCAAACGAAAGCTTTCAGAATTGGTTATGGGATTGTGCTCCTTTTTGTTATTATTTATTTAGGCTCTTTAATTGATTGGGTATTTACGCCAATTGTGATATTAATCCAAACGTTATTTGCACCGATTATTTTGGCTGGGGTATTGTTTTATTTATTTCGGCCATTTGTGAACATATTATCACTAAAGCTGCCAAGGTCCGTTGCGATATTAATTTTGTATTGTGGTGTGGTTGGGTTAGTTACAGCCCTAATTTTTATCATTGGACCAGAATTACAGAAACAATTTTATAGTTTTACAAGAAACATGCCGGTTTTTATCAATGAAATTCGTGATATGTTTATTAGCCTGCAAGAGAACGAGTATATTTCGCGCTTTCAAGAAGGTGAGAATTTTTCATTAGAAGAAATTACGATGGAATTTGCGAATTACATAAATAATTTTGTTTCAAGCATTGGACACAATGTTGCAAACTTTATTGGGGTTATTGCAAACACTATTATTATCATTATCATTATACCCTTTGTGTTGTTTTACATGTTAAAAGAAGGAGAAAAGGCTCCGAATCAATTGGTAAAATTACTTCCTGAGAAAAGACAAAGTGAAGGTAGAGAAGTACTAAAAGCAATGGACTTTGCATTGAGTTCCTATATTCAGGGGCAAATCATTGTAAGTATTTGTGTGGGAATATTAGCTTATATTGCTTTTCTTATTATAGGACTTGATTATCCTCTTGTATTGGCACTTGTAGCAATGTTTACTAATGTTATTCCCTTTATAGGACCATGGATTGGAACGATACCTGCTGTCATTGTTGGGTTTTTGACTTCTCCATTTATGGCGTTACTTGTCATTTTAGTCGTAGTGGTTGTTCAGCAGATTGAGAGCAATTTAATTTCTCCACAAGTAATGGGTAGAAAATTATCAATTCACCCAATTACCATTATCTTTTTGCTATTAGTTGCGGGAAGGTTTGCAGGGTTACTTGGACTGCTTTTAGCAGTGCCAACTTATGCAGTTGGAAAGGTTCTCGTACTCCATATTTATCGATTATGGGTACTCAGAAATACAACGATTGATTGACTTTCCTTCTATTGATTTGTATCGTTAAGATAGACTAATACGAGGTGATAAAATGGCATTTGAACAAGATGGTATCAAACAAATTGAAGTAAGTGATTTAAAGGAATTAATTAACAATACTACGAAAGAACCGATAATCATTGATGTTCGGGAAGTAGAAGAATATGAAGAAGCTCATATTCCAGGAATACCTTTGATTCCGATGCACACGATTCCGAATGTCATGGATCAATTAGATAAGGAGCAAACATACTTATTTGTTTGCCGAAGTGGAAACAGAAGTCAAAACGTTGCTCTCTATCTTCAAAATCAAGGATTTGAAAACGTCCAAAATTATTTTGGCGGAATGCTTGCGTGGGATGGAGAAGTAAAGAGCGGTCCTGAATGGATTGTGAGTGACGTGAAAGAATTAAAAAAATAATAGTAAAAAGTCTGTCCTCTCACAGGGGCAGACTTTTTTTGAAGAAAAAAACTTTCGGAATAGTGTGAGTAGTATCTCAATGAAGAGGCAATGGCTCCGCACGTTGCACGTCCGTGGATTGAAAACCCCACTCATAGCGGACTTTAAAACAAGGCAACGGCTACGCTCATTGCTTTAAGGCACCCCTTTTTCAAATAGCTCTCTTATAGATGGTCTGTTTTTTTTGAGTAGTCGTGTTTTCCGTGTTGTGCATTTGATTGTGCGTGTTCGTTTTTTTGACGATTTAATGCATTGTTGTCTTTTTTCTTTTTGTTGTTATCGCCTGTTCGAGACATAATTTCACCTCTTTCATGAGCTTTCTATTTTAGAATGTCCCAATAGTGGGGTTGTATGAACAAAACAAAATGAAAAGTTTCGTTTTTGAATCAGCGGGTAAATAGATTATATACTCACAAGAAAAGGTGGAGATATAATGGGTAGAAAATCAATGATTGCATCAGTTGTTGCGATTGCCGGGACAACCACTGTTTTACTTGGGAAAAAAGGTATGAGAGCGAAAGTGAAGCAAACCATTCATGAAACGTATCAAAAAGTAACAGGGAAAGGAGAGAAAGATGAAAAAGAAAAACAATTAAAAATCGGGTATTCACACCCCCATGACTATGAAGACAATAAGATGGTAGGTGAAGGGGCGCTAACAAGTGTTCAATACTATAACAAAAAACAACAGATGAGTCACCAATAATTGGTGGCTCTTTTCTTGTGTAGAAACAGAAAGAGTGGTAAGGTGAATTCACTATTTTGGAATGCTATAATTAGAAAAAATGTCGAAAAAAGGGTGGAGAATTAGATGATCACAATAAAGAATGAAACGATTGCTCAAATTCCAACGTTACATGTAGTGAAGGAAGAATTTCAATATAAACAAGTGATCCCTATTATCTTTTTCTTTCATGGCTTCTCAAGTGCAAAAGAGCATAACTTACATGTAGCTTATTTGTTGGCGGAAAAAGGATTTCGTGTCATATTACCAGATGCACTTCATCATGGTGAACGTGAAGTATTATTAAAAGGAAACAAAAGAGAGCTTGCTTTTTGGGAGATTATTTTGAAATCAATTAAGGAACTAGATGAAATGAAGCAAGAGTTAGAAATAAGAAAGCTTATAAATGAAGAAAAGATAGGGGTTATTGGTACGTCGATGGGTGCGATAACGATGTTTGGCGCACTAACGCAGTATCCATGGATACAAACGGCAGTATCGTTTATGGGGACAGCATACTATGAAGCATTTGCCAACGGCCTACTTAAAGTGGTAGAAGAAAAAGGGCTAACAATCGAACAAGAAATGAAGGATGAAATGTTGAGAACTATTAAACCTTTTGATTTGTCATCGCAATTAGATAAGTTAAGTGGACGACCATTATTGATTTGGCACGGGAAGGAAGACAATGTTGTACCTTATCCTTTTTCAGAGAAGTTGTATCAAGAGTTAGAAGCAAATTATGAAGACACTCCAGAAAAGCTTCAATTTCTTGCTGAAGAAAAAATAGGTCATAAAGTATCAAGGAGAGCGGTACTATCTTCAGTGGGCTGGTTCGAGCAACATTTACTATCAAGTAAGGTATCTTCTTAATTGGAAAGGAAACAGATGAAAATCATCAAAGAAATTCAGAAGATTATTGTCATAGTTATAGGGGCATTTTTTTTAGCAGCTGGTTTAAATTTCTTTTTAATACCAGCAAATGTATTTGCTAGTGGATTTACTGGGGTAGCCCAATTGTTAGCGACCGTAATTCCTTTGTCTACAGGAGTTTTGCTATTTCTATTAAACATTCCAGTAGCAATTTTAGGTTGGTTGAAAATTGGAAAAAGATTTACATTTTATAGCTTCGTTAATGTTGCTTTAACAACCTTCTTTTTAGAATTATTGCCAGTTTGGCAATTTTCACCTGATATTTTGCTTAATGCAGTGTTTGGTGGTGTTATTTTAGCTTTTGGAGCTGGTATTACTTTGAAATGGGGAGCTTCCTCTGGTGGTCTTGATATAATTGCGTTAATATTGTCAAGAGTAAGTGATCGACCAGTTGGAATTTATTTTCTAGTGTTAAATAGCATTATTGTTATTACTGCCGGTTTATTGTTTGACCCAGAACAGGCTCTCTATACACTTGTAGCAGTTTATGTGTCATCACGAGTAATTGATGCTATATATACTCGTCATGTGAAATTAACAGCGATGATCGTCACAAAGAAAGCTGAACAATTAAGAGAGGCTATACATGATCGTGTAACACGAGGAATTACAAGAATTCCTGCAAAGGGTGGCTACACCGCAGATGATAAGGAAATCTTAATGATCGTGATTACACGATATGAATTGTATGAATTAAAACAAGTCATTCAAGACGTTGATCCCGATGCGTTTACAAATATTGTTGAAACAGCAGGTATATTTGGTTTATTTCGGAAAGAATGAGGAAGGTGAAACGAATGAGAAAAATGATCTGGTTATTTTCTTTGCTCATTGTACTGAGTGCGTGTGGAACAGGGGTAAATGCGCCAGCTCCGACAAATGAAGGAGATGAAGGTATGACAACCAATAAAGAATGGTTATTTGAAGTTGAGGCCAAACAGACAGATAATGAACTTAATGTAAACCTTAAAGTAATAAATAATAAAGATGAAGATTCTTCTATGGATTTTTCATCAGGACAAATGTATGAACTTGTTCTTCTTAATCAAGATGGGAACGAAGTATACCGATTCTCAGATGGCCGAATGTTTACGATGGCCCTTGTTCATGAAACGTTTGAGCCGCGTGAATCCAAAAAATTCAGCGAAACGATTTCTCTAGACGAAATTGAAGCAGGAAAGTATACACTCATAGCGCAATTAGTACTGGCAGCTCTAGACGGCAAGCAGTGGAGTGAGGATGGAACTTTTCAACAAAGTCTAGATGTTGAGATTAAATAAGTCGGCAATAATAGTACACCCTTTGCTTTTAGTTCAGGCAAAGGGTTTTTCATTATGACTTTCTAATCTTTCCATATTTTTTGTTTTTTCTCCACTGAAATATAGGAGTTGCTATATTTTTTATTGATTTTCTCAATACTCATCTTTAGTTTTTTTGCTGATAAATCAGGTTCTACATATTCCTCATGAATCACTTCCTTTTGCCAATCGTCCCAAGTTTTATTTTCCATTAATAATCAACCTTTCAGAATATTTTAATTTTTAAGTGAACTATTGTTGTAATAGACAGTCTTTTTTCTTGGAGAATCATTAGTATCGGTTTTGTAAAAAACCTTTCTTTGTTTGATTTCATTTTATAACCTGAGTAATGTTCTAATCAATGCATTGAAAAGATAATATCATGCCTTTTTGATATGAATTGAGAAGTGATATTTCTGTAAAGTAGGTATTAGTATTATAGGACCAATAAGAGGTCAACCAGAAATATATCTGGTTGACCTCTTATTACGATCAGGAGTAATTTATGAAATAAATTAGTTTATACATATGTTTAATGTTGTTTATCCTCGTAAAAGCCTCAATCCATTTAATATGACAAGGATAGTACTTCCCTCGTGACCAAGTACTCCGAGTGGTAGAGAAATTTGCCCCATGAAGTTTGAGATGATCAACAAGAAGATAACGGCAATAGAGAAAATGATATTTTGTTTGACGATTCGATTCATTCGTTTGGATAAGCTGATAGCTTTCACAATTTTTGATAAATCATTTTTCATGAGGACGATGTCGGATGTTTCAATGGCGACATCTGTACCGCCTCCCATTGCAATTCCAACATTAGCTGTTGCAAGAGCTGGTGCGTCATTAATGCCATCACCTACCATCGCAATGCTTTGATATTTATTACGTAATTGTTTGATTTCCAATACTTTTTCCTCAGGTAAGCAATTTGCAACAAAGTGATCAACGCTCGTTTGCTTTTGAATGGCACTTGCTGTTTTTTCATGATCACCAGTTAACATGACAGTATAGATTCCGTGCTTTTTAAAGGACTTAATTGCATCGACTGTTTCTTGACGTATAAGATCCGAAAGAGCAAATAGGCCTACGACTTCACCGGAGTTACTAACATACACAAGTGTTTTACCATCATCTGAAAGTTTGCTAGCTTCTAAAGGGTAAAAAGTATCAGCAACCGCATCCCCAATAAAACCGCGCTTACCGATTTTCCACGTTGTATTTGAAATTCTTGCCTCTATCCCCAATCCTGAAACATCTTGCAAATGATCGACATCTTCAAACGACGTAACTCCTTGTTCTTTGGCAAAACGGACAACAGCTTCTGCTAACGGATGAGTGGATAACTTCTCAATAGAAGAAACAATTTGTAGAAATTCATGTCGGTCAATTCCGTCCCTAATAAGTACATTGGCTACTTCTGGTTTTCCTTTTGTTAATGTCCCTGTTTTGTCTAAGGCAATAGCCTTTAACGTCGCTAGTTTTTCTATGTGCATGCCACCTTTGAATAAAATACCATGGCGAGCTCCGCTAGACACAGCGGAAAGAGTAGCTGGCATAATTGAAGCAACAAGTGCACATGGCGATGCAACAACTAGTAACACCATTGCTCGGTACAACGTTTCTGTCCAACTCCATCCAAGTACATAATGTGGGAGAAACATCATCAATCCTACTAGTACAAGAACAATTTTGACATATGTGCCTTCGAATTTCTCTATAAATTGTTGTGATGGTGTTTTCTCATCTTTGGCTGTTTG
This sequence comes from Halalkalibacter kiskunsagensis, assembly GCF_037027555.1. Lineage (NCBI taxonomy): Bacteria > Bacillati > Bacillota > Bacilli > Caryophanales > Bacillaceae > Halalkalibacter > Halalkalibacter kiskunsagensis. The sequence goes on from NZ_JAXBLX010000059.1 coordinate 17,847, forward strand.
GACAAGATTAATAATCTTTTGGAAGAGAGATTCTTCACTTGTTTTTGTGACTGATATTACAATCACACCATTGTTGTTTACCGTTCCTGCAAAGACGTTGTCGTTGATTACTTTGTCAATTGGGATCGATTCACCGCTTAGGGCTGATTCATCTACCATGGTCTGTCCACGAATAATTTGGCCATCTGCGGGAATTCGTTCTCCGGGCTTTATTAAAACATGATCACCAATAGATAGTTGTGATACATTGATTATTTGTTCACCGTGTTCAGCGAGCACGGTCGCTGTTTCAGGTTGAAGGTCTAATAAAGCAGAAATCTCACGATGGCTCTTGTTCATCGTATAGGCTTCTAAGGCACCACTCAAAGAAAAAATGAAAATTAAGATTGCACCTTCAACCCAATAACCAATTATGGCAGAACCAACAGCAGCGAAGATCATTAACAATTCAACATTTAGTGATCGATTATGAATGAAATCTAGTAGTCCTTCCTTGCCTTTAAAATAACCTCCTATTACATATGCACTTAAATATAATGGAATGGAGATTGATGAATAACCGAAATGTCCCATCAACCAAGCGATTACAATCATGGCACCACTCGTAAGTGCAAAAGAAAGCTCAAGTTGATGCTCGCTCATTTTGGATGTCTTATCCAATTTTTCATCACAGCTTTTTTGATTAGAACAAACATTTTGGAGAAGATCACACTTAGTACACTCAAGTTGTTGTAAACTCATTTTTTTTCCTCCTGTCATTTATAAAGTATGGTTTAATTGAGAATGAATGTCGATTTTAATAATTATTATTATTTGGGGTAAATATAATTATAATAATTTTAAACTGTGTGTTGCTTATTATTATCATATTAGAAATGAATTCATTTAGCAATAGTTATTAAGTGCTTATTTAATAAGGTTTTAGATAATTATTATCAATTAGATAAATGTAATTGATTATCATTAATGATTATAATATTAAATGTTATATGAATATTATAGAGATTAATTGAGAATGAGTATTAGTAATAATGAGAAGCGCTATTAGATGAAATCGAAAGTTGAATATGTGTGGATCCTGGGAAGATTATAAAAGTCGAACTCCATTGATCATTTGGCGGGGATTAATATCAGTGGACTAGTAAAGGGAGCGGGGGGACATAGTCAAAAAAGGAGACAGCTAGCGATATCACTGAGGTTGAATTCTTATACCGGTGTATGAGTAATAAAGTGACTTATTCCTTTATTTAATTTATTTCTAAAGCATTTATATAATTAGTAAGAGAGATGACTCAAATAAGTTGAGTCATTCTCCATTAGAGGAAGTGTTGCTGGATATCAAGATTGTGAAATTATTTACAGAAAGATGCTCCCACAATGATTAATAAGATAAACAGCACAACGATTAATACGAAGCTGTTATTTGGACTGTATGCACCAGCAACAGGACCGCCATAACCATAACATCCATAGCCGTAACCCATTTTCGAAAACCTCCTTTCTATTAGAACTACTATATGGTATGCGGACTTTTGAAAAATGTCTTAGGTATACGTAAAGTATTAAGCAAAAGAATAAGAAGTTGTTTCAGTTGCGGGTATAAAACAAAGAGGAAGCCTCGAAAGATACATATGTACCCAATGAAACTTCCTCTTTGTTTTTTTTTTTGCACCTCTGCATATAAATCGTTTTCTAGTACCTTTTGTTACATGCCTTTTAGGTCTTTTGGTCATACGAACGATGAACACCGGAAGATGAGTAGCTTTGAACCATTTTGTGCAAATTTTTGTGCGCTTCTCTTAATTTGATTGTCTCATCGATAATTTTTTGAAAACCTTCTAAATCCTTATCCGAGGCATTTAATACTGACTTTGAAATTCCTTCGGCGATTTGTTGTAAGGTAAAATCTCGGTTCACAAACAACGACCACCTTTCCTTAGGTTTTATTGGAATATTCACTCTTTTACTAAGTTCTGAAAGAGTTATCATTTTCCTGCAAGCAGCTACAAAAAGTTCTCTACATAATTCATCAGTATTAGGTAAAAAACTTATGTGAAAATAGGAAGATAAAATTCGATTTTACGTAAAGCTCCGATTTATGTATAAGTGCTATTTGCAGTCTCCTATGTTATCGTATATCGTTTATTCGTTGAAGTATAGCTTGTCCGTGACTTTCTTAGTTTCTTTAGAGAATGTTACATATTTTGCGATTGAATTTCATATTGCGAAAAATAGAAGAGAACCCACCCTCGATAAAAAAGTGGTTGAATAAAAGAAGAAAGATCAACTTAATATGCCGTTAGATCTTTCTTCTTTTCTAATATAATAACGATTCTTATCTCCATTTTCTTAATGCTTCTGCTTGTATTGCTTTTTTAAAGAGGCGATATTGATCATCATCATCTGTATTGTTGTCATTAGTTGAATTCTTTTTTGGGGAGGACTCTAATTTAACGTCTTTTCCGTACCAAAAGGAAGAAAAGGGTTTTTCTAGTTGTTGTTTCAAATGAAGTTACTCCTTTCGTGTTGGAATGGTTAATTGTATGAGCTCAATTATTTCTTCGTTCGTTAATTCTGTTACTCGTTGTTCACCTGCAGCAAGAATTTGATCGGCTAAAGCTTGCTTCTGCAATAGCATGCGGTCAATCCGTTCTTCTAAAGTTCCAGTCGTTACGAGTTTATGGACAGTAACATCTTTTGTTTGGCCTATGCGGTAAGCTCGGTCTGTTGCTTGATTTTCAACAGCAGGATTCCACCAGCGATCATAATGAACCACATTGGTTGCTGCTGTTAAGTTAAGACCTACGCCACCCGCTTTTAAGGAGAGGACAAAAAAGTTAATATTTTCATCAGTTTGAAAAGCTTGAATTGTCTCTTGGCGTTTCGTTCTTGTTAAGCTTCCGTGTAAAAAAGGAACTGTTTGCCCAAAACGTTTTTCAAGTGCTTTGGTCAGTAATCCACCCATCTCTTTATACTGAGAGAAGATAAGAATCTTTTCTTTTTTAGCATAAAGGTCATTTGCTAACGTGAGTAAGGCGTCCCACTTGCCTGACTCGTGTTCTTCTAGAGAACGTTCTTTGAGGAAATGAGCAGGATGATTACAAATCTGTTTGAGCTTCGTTAGACTTCGTAAGATCAGTGCTCTTCGTTCAAATGCTGTTACTTCATCTAATTTAGTGACAATGTCATCTACAACAGCTTGGTAGAGCGCTGCTTGTTCAACGGACAAATGAACATAATGTACTTTTTCTTCTTTTTTCGGTAGTCCTAACTGCAGAGACTGGTCTGACTTTTTACGTCTAAGAATGATAGGATGAATCAGCTTTTGAAGATTTTGCAGCTGCTCTTTATCTTGATCGCGTTCAATCGGTTTCATGAAAGTCATTTGAAAATCATGGTAAGACCCTAAGTAGGTAGGATTTAGGACATCAAGTAATGACCAAAGTTCGCGAAGACGATTTTCAATTGGAGTTCCTGTTAAGGCAATTCGATGAGTCGCTTTCATTTTTTTCATAACACGGCGTTGTTTTGTTTCAACATTTTTAATGTGTTGTGCCTCGTCCAAGATCAGACCATTCCAAGTCGTTTGTTGGAAAAGTTCGGCGTCTCTGACGGCCAATTGATAAGAGGTAATGACAAAATCCCATTTTCCATCATGTAATTGTTTTTCATCAAGACGGGTAGGCCCGTGATGGACAAATACACGAAGAGAAGGGGCGAACTGTTCGCATTCATTCACCCAGTTGTAAAGGAGTGAAGTGGGACAAATCAGTAAGAATGGGGAGTGCGTAATACCTTCTTTTTGTTGAGTGTTTAAGACATAAAGAAGGTAAGCTATCGTTTGTATCGATTTACCTAATCCCATATCATCAGCTAAACAACCGCCAAATCCAGTTCTTCTTAGATGAGCTAGCCATGAAACTCCTTCGTGTTGGTAGTGGCGAAGTTGCCCGTTTAATTCTGTAGGAATTTGAATAAGTGAAGGGGACGTTTTATAAAGCTCTTTGAGAGAGGTGGTTAGTTCCTTTCCCCACGAAACATCCCATTCGACGTCATCATTTAATTCAGAGTCACCGTCTTCGTCAAGCTGATCTAATTTCCATGTTTCTAAGAAAGATGCGCTACTTTCTGCTCCTTCTAAGTATTGTAAGAGCTTATTCGCTAATGAGCGGTCCCAAGACATCCATTCGCCATTGGCATAAAGAAAGGGACGTTGACCGTCGACGAATTCCTGAAAATCTCTTTTGCTAATTGAGTTATCACCTAGAGCAATGTCGTAAGTGAAAGATGCAACACTTTGCCAATCTAATAAAGGCTCACTCGTTGCTACACCCCCCTCAGGGGGTTGAATCTTTAATTTGACACGCGGCTTTTTCCTCTCAGTCATCCATTTAGGCACAATTAAATGAAATCCGATTTGTTCAAGTGAATGGTCAACGGTTGTAAATAATTCATATGCTTGTTCTGGGCTCAATGATAACGTTGGTGCAGATAACCGCAAAGGCTTTAAAATGTCTACCATTTCTTTTGCTTTTTGTAAATCGATTTTCAACTGGGCAATCGGGTTCTCGCGCCAAGGGTGTTCACCCTTTTCTAACTGATCCATCTCAACCATGATCGAAGGGCGTTTCCGATCAACCATACAAAGGGAAACCTGCCATTCACCATCTTTAGTTGTCGGCTCTTGCAGGGCTAAGCTTGAGATAAAAGGTTTTGTTTGTACAACACCTATTTGTTGCTGAAATACAGTTGTTGATAATTCAGTAGTTAATTTTCCATTTTTTGATAGGTTGTTTACGAATGGCAACCATTTCTCATTAATGGATTGCTGCCATTCTGTATATGCAGACGATACAGCTGGTTCATGCAATAGCGACCGAATCATCGCATCAGATAGTAATGTCCCGATCTCTTGTAATTTTTGTACTGTTGTGATACCGGACGTTTCTTTTTGTATATAGCTCGTATTTGGGCGAATACACCTACCTGATAATGGAATCATCTCTAGCCATTTTTCATAAGGAAATTGATCTAGTTGCCACTCCCCAGATGAAGTGGGAGAAAATGCACCTTTTATTATATATTCTTGAATACTGTGAAAGAGCTTTAACCACATGATTAGGTCTGGAGCAAGTTCTAGTTCGCTTTCTTCATGCCATTTTTGGAAATAGGGCAAGTACGTAATAACTGAGTCGATGTCAAAAACAAGCCCTTCAAGCGGAAATGAGTATTGGGTCATGTTTTCCTGTGCTTGATAAACCGTCATTTCACCTGCCATTGAAGCGTAGACTCTTGAATGAATAGGTACATCAATGACTGCTTTGTCGTTTTGAATAAATGTTCCGTAGAACGACGTCTGATCAGATTGAAATAAGGTAAGCTTTAGTTCAAATGGCGAATATAAAAAAGGATATTGGAAATTAACTATTTGGTCGAAGCGAGAGGTTGGTGCTCGTTCACCCCAAATAAAGAAAGATTCTTCTAGCCAACCGCCATGGATGATGATCTTAGAGTCCAATATGTTTCAACTCCTCAATGAATGCTCTGTAAGTTCGGTACAGTTTCTTCAACCTTCTTACATAGTCCATAAATATCATTTGATCTTCTTTGCTTTCATATAAAGATTGCAATTCTTTTAAGTAGGCTGCAGCCTGTTCATAATGAATTCTTGACTTCTTTTCAACGAGTCGCACAATATATTGATGATAAATTGGGCGTGCTAGTATAGGGTTGACCTTTTTTATGGCTTGTAATAATTCAACCTTCTCTTCTCGTAATTTAAGGGGGTCACGTTCATTTTTTAAAAGATAACGAACGGCTTGTTCGTGTTTTTCAAACGTAAGCAATATTTTTTCGTAAGTCTTTGCAACATCCAATTGATGTAGGCGTTGTTCAAGTTTTGGTAGTAAGTCTTCGATAAGATCATGTTTCTGTTCACTTGACAGATGTTGAACATACGTTTGAAATCGGTTGAAGCTTGGTGACATTAACCATCTTTGCCAAATTGATTCCTGTTCTTTTGAACTCATCGGTAATGCAGTGTTCATTTCATCTGCATATTTTTGAAGGGATCCATAATGGCCAGTCTTCTTTTTCGGAAATAATACACTGAACCATTGTTTCATCGTACGCCAACGGCCACGAGTTTTTAATAATTGAAAGTGTGATGCTACATCTTGTTCATGAAAAAAGTCTCCATGCTTTTGAAGGATTGCTAAAGATGTTACTTCTTTACCGGCTAATAATGCGATATAGCTACAAGTAAGTGCGAAATTACGCGAACTATCAGTAGCTGTAATCGATTTCGATAGAAACTGTTGATACACATAGTCGATCTGCTCTCTCGGCATTTGCAAGAGCAATTTGAAAAGGAGTGATGGCCAAGGGGCATGTGTTGCTTTTGGCTCATCAATCATAAGGTCAAGCAGTTTACTTAAGAATTGGCGTTCTTGGTCTGAATCTAATTCAGTAATATACTCCAAGATGTCATGACTTAACGATTGGTAGAAGTACGAGAAACGACGATCGAACTCTTCATATTGATTCGTACGTCTAGAAAGTAAATAAATCCCTCTCATGTATGTCAAGAGGTCTTGCCATGGGTTATCACTAGTTAAATTTGCTACCCGTTTTTTTGCGTCATTTGAAACTTGCTCAAGGTTTCGATTGTTCACGTATCTTGAGGAAGTAATCAATTTATACGTGTGGGCAACATCTTGTTCTAATACACGATACAGTTCTGACTCTTCTTGAAAAAGCGAGCTATTGGTCAAAAGTCTCACCTCTTTTGCGAAAAATTCCATTCTTTCATTGTATCGTTTTAAAGAGAAGAAGAAAAGCGAACAGTGAAATAATCTCAAAGTACAGTGAGTGCGATTTCCTCTACATAAGACAAAAAAGGTGACTCAAGAAAGGATGCAGCCTGACTTTGCATACCTTTAGAGTCACCTTTTTAGATGATTATACAAATATGGAGAGTAGCATTAGTACGACGATGCTACTCATAACTACGACAATCAAATTTGCACCAATATAGGCCACAATGATAGCGGTAATGCTTCCAATAATTCCATACCATATATTTTCATGAACAGATAAAATACCAGGAAATATTAGCGCGCCTAGAGCTGCATAGGGTACATTACGTAAGATTGCTTGAAACCACGCAGGGATTTTTTCAATATTCATAAATACAAGTGGGAGCATGCGCGGAATATACGTAACAAGAGCCATACCAGCAATGATCAATAAGTTTGTCATGTTCATGTTTTGTGCCCTCCTTTACGATGGAATAATTCAATTCCTGCTGAGACAAGTAAAGTGGCAATGATAATAGACCAACCATTCGGCATGAAGAGGGAAAAGATGCTGTTACATACTGCGGCGCTACCAGCTAGTACGATAACTTTCTGATGTTTTTTTATAGAGGGCATAAGCAATGCAATAAACATAGCGTATAAGGCTATTCCCATACTTTGTTGCAATGTTTCTGGTAATACCGTACCAACAAAATACCCGATGCCAGAATTAATTACCCAGCTTATGTATGCAATCGTTGCTACTCCCACGACAAAACCGGTTTTTACATGTCCTTCTTGTGTCGTTGTTACTGCAAATACCTCGTCAGTAATTCCAAAAGAGTAAAGAGCTTTCACAATTGGATGGTCATTTTCTACACGTTCACGTACAGAAGCACTCATAAGGAGATGGCGTATATTTACAATAAAAGTAGTGAAAATGATTTCAAATGCGCCTGTCCCTATTGCGATTAAATTTAGCGCCATATATTGAGCAGCACCAGCGTAAACGAATAAACTCATGGCTACTGTTTCAATTAAAGTTAACCCTGTACTTTTAGCTAATAATCCAAACGTTAGAGCAGCCGGGAAGTACCCTAGGGCAATACTAGATCCAGCCAATAATCCTTTGCTGAAGGCTGATCTTTGAGTAGTTAAAGTTGTTGTTGACATTCCTTTTCTTCCTTTCTATTCATTACAAGAGCAATTATTAAAAGCGGGATCTACAATTATATCATTTAGATTGTAAAGGATTCAGTAAAATTTTGACAAGTGATGTCACTTATTTAAGAATAATGGATGTAAGTAATGAGTATGAGGAAAAGCGAGCTTAGAGGCAACTAGAAATGGTGGGCCCGAAAAAATGCAAGCACGACGTAATGTGCTTGCATTTTCGTTGCAAGTAATGAGTGCAACGAATACAGATGCATTTTGTAAGGTTGTTAGAGAAGTTGTTCCACTTGTTCGCGACGTGATAATAGTTTCTTTAGCTTCTTTTTGTGTGATTCAATTAACCAGTCGTCTGAATCGAGAAGAGCTTCGTGTAGCTCCATTAGGACATAATCAATTTCAAGATTCATCATATTATATATCGTACGTGGCTCAAGTGACTTCCCATCATCTTTGTACTGAATCATCGATCCATTTCGGTTCATCATGACCTTTTCACTCCCATCAATTTCGATCATCGACTCAATATCACCGGATTGGTATGAAGTAATATAGAGGGGGCCTTCGGTGGAACGTTTTACAATGCCATTGCCTTTTTCATGTTGCAGCAGCTTCTCAAGCGCACTTGCTAACACATCATCATATACATGAAGACTGTCAGCAGATAGAGTGAGAAATTCTGTATTTCGGGTAAAAGGGAGCTCATGTAAGGAATCCTCTAGTTCGATCATAAGATAAATTGTTTTCGCATCATAACGCCAAAAGAGAGAGTAATGTTGGCTCATCATTCTTTTAATAAACTGGTGTAAGGCTGGTTTAGATAATTCAATATAGACATCGGAAAACTCCACTTCAACAAACGAATCTCTCATCATTATTGACACACACTCCTTTGACAGCTTCGCATTGCTAAGGTTATGGTTGCTTTATCATATGTTGAATAATCAAAAAAAAGAAGCAAAACGCCCAGTTTCAAGAGAAATGGGCGTGAATAATATAAAAAAAATGAGACATTCGCTGATAATGATTAAATAGGTATTTTACTAACCAGCTTAAGACTGCAATTCGATCATTGTGTTAAGAAATAAAAAAGTAGATGGAAAACAAAAAGGAGAAGATCAAGGGCACTGAAAAAGTCCATCGAGGAAGCGGCAATGGCTCCGCACGTTGCGCGCCCGTGGATTGAGAAAACCACTCATAGCGGGCTTTAAGGTGTGAGACACTTCTCACCCCAATGGCAACGGTTCCGCTCATTGCTTAGATTATAAACAAAAGGGGTAAGATCGTCCTAGGTCGTAAATAGAGCGAACATGTATTGCAATGGCTCCTCACGCCGTGCGCCTTTTGAGAAGAGCGCTCAAAAGGCTTAAATGATAACGGCGGTTCCGCTCATTGCTTAGATAATAAACAAAAAGGGGTAAGATCGTCCTAGGTCGTAAATAGAGCGAACATGTATTGCAATGGCTCCTCACGCCGTGCGCCTTTTG
>NZ_JAXBLX010000005.1:0-157047 GCF_037027555.1 Halalkalibacter kiskunsagensis
GAAATTCAAGTATATAAAAAAATACCTGTAGATAAAACACTCTTTTTCAAGTGTCCTAACTACAGGTACCATATTATTTTGGGGCTCCCTTTTTTTCTCATTTTCGTGTCACTATGCTACAATAAAAGGAAGAATAATTTGGATGAAGAGGGGGGCTTTTAGTTGAAAAAGCTCGTATTGATAGATGGAAATAGCATTGCGTATCGTGCCTTTTTTGCTTTACCGTTATTGAATAATGACAAGGGTGTTTATACAAATGCAGTGTATGGTTTTACAACTATGCTATTGAAAATAATAGAGGAAGAAAAACCGACTCATATGTTAGTGGCATTCGATGCAGGAAAAACAACGTTTCGCCATAAGACTTTTGATGAATATAAAGGGGGGCGTCAGAAAACGCCACCAGAATTATCAGAACAATTTCCGTTAGTTCGAGAAATGCTTGATGCCTTTAATATTTCTCGTTTTGAAGTAGAGAATTATGAGGCTGATGATATTATCGGAACATTAGCTAAGGATGCTTCGGAAAAGGAATATGAAGTAAAGGTGTATTCTGGAGACAAAGATTTACTTCAGCTTGTGTCGGATAAAGTAACTGTCATTTTAACAAAAAAAGGAATTACAAATGTTGAAGCGTATGACGAAGCGTTAATTTCTGAAAAATACGGGATTACCCCTAAACAAATTATAGATATGAAAGGCTTAATGGGCGATAGTTCAGATAACATTCCAGGTGTACCTGGTGTTGGTGAAAAGACCGCACTTAAGCTATTAAAAGAGTTTGGTTCAGTTGAGCATGTATTGGATTCTATTGATCAAGTTTCAGGTAAAAAAATGAAAGAGAAGCTCGAGCAAAACCGTGAACAAGCAATTATGAGCAAAGAACTTGCCACGATTTATCTTGAGGTTCCATTTGAGACAGAATTAGATGATTTAAGCTTTGGCGATTATGACAAGCAAAAAGTTGTAGCAATTATGAAAGAACTTGAGTTTACATCGCTTGTTACGAAGTTTGATACAGAAGGTGCAAAAGCTCAGGAGCTTGATGAGATTACATATGAAGTATTAGAAACAATTGAGAAACGTCATCTTTCAGACGAAGCTGCGCTTATCGTTGAAGTGTTAAGTGAGAATTATCATCAAGCGAATATTGAAGGATTTGCAATTGTTAACGAGAAAGGTCGATTCTTTATTCAAACGGATCACGCACTAAACTCTAAAGATTTCGTTGATTGGTTAAAAGATGAATCAACAAAGATCGCAGTGTTTGATGCGAAGCGGGCTGTAGTTGCGTTAGGCTGGAAAGGGATTCTGTTAAATGGGGTGACCTTTGACTTGCAGATGGCCTCTTATTTACTAGATCCATCGTTGTCTTCTCATGAAATAAGTGATGTAGCTAAACGGAAAGACAAAGGTCAAGTTCAGGAAGATGAAGTGATTTATGGCAAGGGTGCAAAACAAAAAGTTCCCGAGCAAGAAAAGGTAGCAGAGCATTTAGTTCGAAAAGCAGATGCCTTGTATCAATTAAAGCCAGTTTTAGAGAAAGAACTGAAAGATAACTCGCAAGAAGAGCTGTTTCGCGAGCTTGAAATGCCACTATCTATCATTTTAGGGCGAATGGAAACAACAGGTGTGAAAGTAGACAAAGAACAGCTTGAAAACATGGGGACAGACCTCGAAGGTCGATTGCGCGATTTAGAGCAAAAAATTCATGAGTTAGCTGGAGGTACTTTCAATATTAATTCTCCAAAACAACTAGGGGAAGTATTATTCGAAAAATTAGAGCTACCACCTATTAAAAAAACAAAAACGGGTTATTCCACGTCTGCTGATGTGCTTGAAAAATTGGCCAAAGATCATGAAATTGTCGAGTATATTTTGCATTACAGACAACTAGGGAAACTAAACTCAACCTATATCGAAGGATTATTAAAAGTAACGAAAGAAGAAACAAACAAAATCCATACAAGATATAATCAAGCGCTAACGCAAACAGGACGGTTGAGTTCAACTGATCCAAACTTACAAAACATCCCGATTCGATTAGAAGAAGGGCGGAAAATTCGAAAGGCTTTTATCCCTTCTGAACCAGGGTGGAAGATGGTTGCAGCTGATTATTCACAAATTGAATTACGAGTCCTTGCTCATATTTCAGGTGATGAAAAGTTGATTGAAGCATTTCAGACGGATATGGATATTCATACGAAAACAGCAATGGATGTGTTTCATGTAAATAAGGAAGAGGTAACTTCAAATATGCGTCGGAGTGCAAAGGCGGTAAATTTTGGAATTGTGTATGGGATAAGCGACTTTGGCTTGTCACAAAGTCTTGGGATTACGAGAAAAGAAGCGGCACAATTTATTGAGCGTTATTTAGCAAGTTATCCAAAGGTCAAAGAATATATGGACAATATTATCGAAGACGCTCGGGAGAAGGGGTATGTATCCACTCTATTACAGCGCAGACGTTATTTGCCAGATCTTACAAGTAGAAATTTTAACAAGCGTAGTTTTGCTGAGCGAACCGCGATGAATACTCCAATCCAAGGGACAGCTGCGGATATCATTAAAAAAGCTATGGTGGAAATGTCTTCAAAATTAGAGGAAGAAAACTTGAAAAGCCGTATGCTCTTACAAGTCCATGATGAACTGATTTTTGAAGTACCAGTGGAAGAAATGGAGACAATGATGAAGCTTGTACCTGAAGTGATGGAGCAAGCGGTCAAATTAGACGTACCATTAAAAGCGGATGTCTCGTTTGGTGAGACTTGGTATGATGCGAAATAAGGAGCGAATAGAGTATGCCTGAATTACCCGAGGTTGAAACGGTAAGCAGAACATTACGACAATTGGTTATTGGAAAAACGATTGACTCTGTAGATGTCTTATGGGCTAACATTATCAAAAGACCTGATGATATTGAGCAATTTAAGTTAGAATTAATTGGACAAACAATTCATGAAGTGAATCGTCGAGGGAAATTTCTTCTATTTGTATTAGATGATGTGACAATGGTTTCACACCTGCGAATGGAAGGACGATATGGTCTCTTTCAACAAGGAGAGGAGCTTCCTGCTCATACTCATGTCATCTTTTCTTTTACTGATAAAACAGAGTTACGCTATCAAGATGTTCGAAAGTTTGGAACGATGCATATTTTTAAAAAAGGTACAGAAGATCAGATGATGCCTTTGTCTCAACTTGGGGTCGAACCGTTCTCAGACTCCTTCACCATTAATCTTATGCAGCAATCGTTTCAAAAAACAACACGAAACATTAAAGTCGTACTGTTAGACCAAAAAACAGTCGTAGGCCTAGGGAACATCTATGTTGATGAGGCGCTCTTTAAGGCTGGCATTCATCCAGAGCGGGCTGCATCCACGTTGACAGTAGAGGAATTAACACGTTTACATGAAGCCGTTGTAACGACATTGCAGCAAGCTATTGAACTCGGTGGAAGTTCCATTAAGTCCTATGTGAACGGTCAAGGTGAGATGGGAATGTTTCAGCAACAACTAACCGTTTACGGACGAAAAGGTGAACCGTGTATCGAATGCGGACAAGAAGTTTCAAAAACAGTTGTAGGGGGACGAGGTACACACTTCTGCAATAATTGTCAAAAATAAAGTACCATTGGATAGGCTCCTGCCATATACTATCTTATGTTTGAAAAGGAAGGAGCTTATCAAGATGGTTGAGATTCTCTCCTTATTGGCTATCGCCCTTGCTGTAAGTCTTGACAGTTTTGGTGTTGGCTTAACATATGGATTGCGGAAAATGATATTGCCTTGGCGATCGTTGCTTTTTATTGCAGGTTGTTCAGCTACATCCATTTTGGTTGCGATGTTTTTTGGTACCATTATTCAAACGTATTTGTCTCCACGTGTGGCAGAATCATTAGGTGGGATCATATTAATTATGATAGGGGCTTGGGCTTTGTATCAAGTGTATCGCCCTGCCAAAAATACGGTGAAGACAGAGGGTGATGAGATCATCCTTAATTTTGAGATTCGTGTATTAGGTGTTGTAATCCGCATTTTACGAAAGCCGATGGTAGCAGATATTGATAATTCGGGAACCATTACAGGACGTGAGGCTTTTTTGCTTGGAGTGGCACTATCATTGGATGCATTCGGGGCAGGTATCGGGGCCGCGTTAATTGGGTTTTCTCCTGTTTTGATGGCTATTAGTGTAGCGACAATGAGTGCATTATTTGTTACATTAGGCATGAAAAGTGGGAACCGTTTTGCTGATTCAGCTTGGATAAAGAAGTTTTCCTTTATTCCTGGTCTTTTATTAATGATAATAGGTGTATTCAGTTTATAGAGTTTTTTCGAAAAGGTTGCTTTTTACCTTTTCGAAAAAACTTGAAGCAATGAGCGAAGGCGCTACCATCTTTAAAGCCTTCTAGGAGTGATTTTCTCCTAGCAGGCGCGTAGCGGAGAAGCCATTGCCTATATAAAAAAGGTTGCTTTTTACCTTTTCGAAAAAACTTGAAAATGAGTACTGGTTAGGAGAGAGGATAAGATGTTCATAGGATTAACTGGCGGAATTGCAAGTGGAAAGTCGACTGTTAGTGAAATGATACAAACTAAAGGTATTCCTGTCATTGATGCTGATAAAATTGCACGGGAGGTTGTAGAGCCAGGTACAAAGGCTTTGCAAGCAATTACTGATCATTTTGGACAAGGTGTTATAAATCACGATGGGACGTTAGCGAGAAAAAAGTTAGGTTCGATCATTTTTGAAGACCCGAATGAACGCGACATATTAAATCAAATTGTTCATCCAGCCGTGCGAAATCGGATGGAGGAATTGAAAATAAAGGCGGTAAATGAGGGCGCTGAAACTATTGTTTATGATATCCCGTTGTTATTTGAGAGCAATTTGTTTCACTTAGTAGATAAAGTATTACTCGTATATGTTGATGAACAAACGCAATTATATAGGCTTCTTGAACGAGATCAAGCTGGGGTAGAAGATGCAAAGCAGCGAATTGCTTCTCAAATGTCTTTACTAAGCAAGCGAGAAAAAGCAGATGCTATTATTGATAATTCATTTACTTTAGAAGAAACGAAACAGCAACTCGATGCTATTCTAAAGAAGTGGTCGATAGAAAAGTGACCGATGTGATTCTGATTTTTAACCACGTATAAGGTTGAGAAGACGAATGACATAGGCACTTTTTTTATTTTTGATTTTATTACCAAAAAATTAATGTCCTCAACCTCTTAATGTGTTATACTAATTAATGAGAAAAGGTTAATAAGTATAACTTTATTGTGGAAGGAGTTATTCTAATGAAGGCGAAAGTTGCAATAAATGGTTTTGGTCGTATTGGTCGTATGGTCTTTAGAAAAGCAATACAAGAAGGAAAGGTCGACATAATTGCGATTAACGCAAGCTACCCTGCTGAAACATTAGCTCATTTAATTAAGTATGACAGTATTCACGGGGCATTTGGTTTTCCTGTTGAAGCGAAAGAGAATACTCTTGTCGTAGATGGCAAGGAAATATTACTGTTCCAATCACGAGACCCAAGGAACCTTCCGTGGGCAATGTTAGGGATCGATATAGTAATTGAAGCAACCGGAAAATTTAAATCAAAAGAGAAAGCGAGTTATCATCTTGAAGCAGGCGCTAAAAAAGTTGTTATTACGGCACCGGGAAAGGATGAAGATTTAACAATTGTCATGGGTGTGAATGATGGAGAATACATCAATGAACAACATCATATTCTGTCTAATGCCTCATGCACAACAAATTGTTTAGCACCTGTTGCAAAAATAATTGATGAAGAGTTTGGAATTGAAAGTGGTTTAATGACGACCGTACATGCTTATACAAATGATCAAAAAAATATTGATAATCCTCATAAAGATTTGCGTAGGGCTAGAGCATGCGGTCAATCGATTATTCCTACTTCAACAGGAGCTGCTAAGGCTATAGCAAAAGTTCTTCCTCAACTAGAAGGAAAGTTAAATGGTATGGCCTTACGTGTACCAACACCGAACGTGTCACTTGTTGACTTTGTTGTCAATTTGAAAAAGGATGTGTCAGTAGAAGAGGTTAACCGTGTCCTTGAATTGGCATCTACGAAATCACTAAAAGGCATTCTTGGTTTTACTTATGATCCACTTGTGTCCATTGACTTTAATGGTAATGAACATTCTTCAATTATTGACGGTTTATCTACTATGGTAATAAATAGACGGCAAGTAAAAGTATTAGCATGGTACGATAATGAGTGGGGGTATTCCTGCCGAGTTGTGGACTTGATGAATCTAGTCGCTAATAAGTTACATGAGACGAGTAAAATCCACTCAGCTTCTTGAATAAAACAAAGCAATCCAGAGCGTGGGGAAACCTACGCTTTTTTTTAGTGGACCTTAACAATAGTAAGTGCTAATGTACAATTCTGTATAGTGTTTGTTTCGTTGTGAAATCCTAAAATCAATTGTTGTTCAAATAAGAAAAAAGTTTGATTGCGTCAATAGACGGGTGCAACTTTTTAAAGAAGTGAAATAAGTTATTGTTTGGATGGGCTGCAAAGATCGAGTGCAACATCGATGCAAACATAGGGGATTGGAAGATAAGCAGTAGCAATAAACACCTATGCATTAGCATGTGAAAGGAAGATATTATGGTCCCTTATGAATAAGTTGTCCAAAAAAAATTCTTGGGACTGTTGCAATCAAATTGTAAACAAAGTATACTGATTTTCGTGAACTTCAATTAAAGCAAATCAGGAGTTGTTTTTTTGCAGAAAGGGTTAGGACCTCTCTGGACTAACTTTCCCCCGTGTAATAAAACATTCCTACATGCTTGAGAAGGCATGAATTTTTTGTAAAGGGGGATTCAACTTATGGACACTATGGGTCGTCACGTAATTTCAGAATTATGGGGATGTAACGTGGAGAAGTTGAATAATATGAGTTTTATTGAACAAGTATTTGTCGATGCTGCGTTAAAGTCAGGAGCTGAGGTAAGAGAGGTAGCTTTTCACAAGTTTGCTCCTCATGGAGTAAGTGGAGTTGTTATTATCTCAGAATCTCATTTAACGATTCACAGCTTCCCTGAACATGGTTATGCAAGTATTGATGTGTATACTTGTGGAGACCTTGATCCGAATGTTGCTGCCAATTACATCGCTGAGCAATTAAGTGCAAAATCAAGCGAGGTTATTGAAGTACCTAGAGGTATGGGACCAGTGAAAATTCCGAAATCAAAAGTTCAAGCGCTATAACTGAAAATTTAAGAGGTTGACTCTACAAGCATCTATTATTTGGCATTTACAACATATGAGACTTAGGTTTTGTATAAAAATGTTAATAGAATGGATGTTTAGGAGTCAGCCTCTTTTTGTGTTCATTTTTTTGTGGAAAATTGCTTTTATAAAATGTCAGTATGATATGATATACATATACAAAAACGGATGAAGGACTGACAAATAGTGTTTATCTTGTCAGACCTCTTTCTATATCTTAAAATAAATATAAGAAAAATGAACGAATGAGTACGATACGGAAAGTGGAGATGATCTAATGTTATGTCCTGCTTGTCATCATAATGGAACTCGAGTACTTGATTCAAGGCCTAGTCATGAAGGACGTTCTATCCGTCGGAGGAGAGAATGTGAAGAGTGTAGCCATCGCTTTACGACGTTTGAAATGGTAGAAGAAATTCCGCTAATTGTTGTAAAAAAAGATGGTACCCGTCAAGAGTTTACTCGAGAAAAGATATTACGAGGATTAATTCGAGCGTGTGAAAAGAGACCTGTTCCACTTGAAACCCTTGAAAAAATTGTCAATGGGGTTGAACGTGAGTTACGTGGATTAGGGAAAAATGAGATTAACAGTCAAGATGTTGGCGAGCTTGTAATGGAGAGGCTAGCAGATATTGATGATGTTGCATATGTAAGGTTTGCTTCCGTTTATCGTCAATTTAAAGATATTAATGTATTTATAAAAGAATTAACGGAACTAATGAATAAGAATTAGTGAATAATAGAGCTTAAGCGATCATCGCTGCAAGCTCTTTTTACTTGAGCAATGAAATGATGCTAAGCTGAATTCTAGTGCTTTTGCCAAAAAAGATTGTGGAGGTGAGTGTAATGACATGGCATTGGAAAGAATTACTACCTGTTGATCGTTTTTCTGTTCGGACAAGTAATCATATAACAGATATTGACCGACGTACGTTAACATTGTTATATCAACCACTTACAGGCGCTATGGCTCATAGTCTGTACGTAACCATGCTGTCTCAACTTGAACATGATCAATACTGGAGCAATGAACAAACACACAGGCAATTAATGTTACTCTTAGGTGTGTCACTTGAAGTTATATATGAAGAACGAAAGAAACTTGAAGGAATCGGTCTATTAAAGACGTTTAAACGTAAGGACGAAAGTGGAGGAACAACATATTTATATGAACTACAACCTCCTATGACTCCGAAACAATTTTTCGAAAATGATGTTTTAAGTGTGTATCTATTTAACCGCCTTGGGAAAACGCACTATCGTCAATTGCGCGAACGATTTACACTTGATAAGCTTGATCACGAGCAGTATGACGAACTGACATATGCCTTTGACGAAGTGTACGTGTCCTTACACCATTCAGAGATGGTATCGAATCTGCAATCAGAAACAGAAAACGCATTAAAGGTGCGGCGTAATCAAGAACTAATTCAGGAGAATGGTTCAAGTGAATTTATATTTCAACAATTTGATTTTGACCTTCTTGAAAAAAGCTTATCGACATTTATTGTCCCTTCAGATGTCTTAACAGTGGAAGTGAGAAAAACAATTAGCAGGCTAGCGTTTGTGTATAAGATTGAACCGCTTGAAATGAGTAGTATCGTTCAGCAAGCCCTTCTACATGATGATAAGTTAGATTTAAGCGAATTAAGAAAAAAGACACAAGAGTGGTATAAGGTAGAGCACGGAAATGAACCACCAGGTTTAGGACTGCAAAAACAACCTGCAAAATATCAGACGATGATTGGAAAGGAGCCAGAGACAGAGGAAGAGCGTACAATTAAGTTTTATGAAACAACGCCTCCTTTAACCTTACTTGAGATCCGTTCGGATGGCTCTAAGGTTCCTGTGGCTGATGTGAAAATCATCGAATCGTTACTGATTGACCATCAGTTGCTTCCTGGTGTTGCAAATGTTTTGCTTGAATTTATGCTCTATAGTCAAGATATGAAATTATCAAAGGCGTTAATTGATAAGATTGCCGGTCACTGGTCTAGAAAAAAAGTACAAACGGTTAAAGAAGCGATGCAACTAGCGAAGCAGGAACAACGGAAATCAAAAGAGATAGCCAATAAAGTGAAAGCTCCATCTTCTATGAAAAGAAGTGGGCAACGAAAGCAACAACAAAAGCGAGATAAACTACCGAAATGGTTGGTAGCAGAGAAAGAAAACAAGATGGAGGAAGGCCCATCTCAAAAGCCAATCGAATCGAAAAAAATAGATACTCATCAAAATGAGAAAAGTTTTGATCAAATGCTCAAAGAACTACGAAAAAGCAAGGTAGAGAAAGGGGAGGGGTAAGCATGGAATCAATTCAATCGGCGTTAAAACAATGGACGAAAGATAATAAGCTCGAGCAACGTTTACATGACGCTAGAAAAACATTATTAGCTGACCCATTAGTAAATAACGCTCTTGAGGGTGAGCCAGTAACCGATGATATTCTTGACCAAGGCTTGATTAAATTATATGAATTTCAAAAAGAGCGGCAAAACTGTGAGAGTTGTCCAGGATTAGCAGCCTGTCCAAATATGATGAAAGGCTACCAGCCAGAAATCATTCTCACAAGAAGAGCGCTTGACCTAGAGTATCATTCTTGTTCATTAAAGAAAAATGAAGAAAATGCTCGTAAGCAACGTCAGCTCATTAAATCGCTTTATGTTCCAAGAGATATATTGGATGCTACATTTGAGAAGTTAGATCGGGATCACGAACGTGAAGAGGCGAGCCGAAAAGCATTAGCATTCGCTGTGAATGCAATGCCTGGAAGTGACGGCCAAGGCCTATATTTTTATGGTCGATTTGGTGTAGGAAAAACACATCTAATGGGTGCGATTGCAAATGAGTTACGTGATCGGAATATTGAATCATATATTGTGTACACACCAGATTTCTTTAGAGAAATGAAGCAATCGATAGGAGATGGTACATTTCAGGAAAAAATAGATATGGTAAAACGCGCTCAAGTGCTAATTCTTGATGATATTGGAGCAGAAACAATTTCAGGCTGGATAAGAGATGATGTATTAGGCGCAATATTGCAACATCGCATGCTTGAAAAGTTACCGACCTTGTTTACATCCAATTATGATTATGATGAACTTGAAGAACACTTAGCGTATTCTGAACGTGGCGGGATTGAAGAATTAAAAGCCAAACGAATTATGGAGAGAATTAAACATTTTACGACCTTCGTAACCGTTGATGGAGCAAATCGACGTTCAAGATAGATTGCTTGAAGTTTATTCCAAAAGCAGAGTGATTGCTTTGCGCAAAGAGATAACTATGATAGGATGAGAGTATCATATATTGATTATTGCGGAGGGTACAACATGAGCATTGATGCTATATTAGAACGTGCGGTGAATGGTGAACGATTGTCAATGGATGATGCCGTTGCTCTATATGAAAGTGATGAAGTGGAGAAAATGGGGGAAGCTGCCAATAAAATTATGTTGAAATGGCATCCTGAACCGATTACGACTTTTGTTATTGGTCGTAATGTAAACTACACGAATTTTTGTGATACGTATTGCCGTTTTTGTGCGTTTTACCGTGCTCCAGGTCACAATGAGGGATACGTTCTTAAAGATGAAGAAATCTTTAAGAAAATAGAAGAGACACTTGCCGTTGATGGTACTGAGATTTTGATGCAAGGTGGTACGAATCCAAACTTGCCACTTAATTATTACACAGACCTCCTTCGAGAAATTAAAAAGCGTTATCCTTCAATTTGGATGCACTCTTTTTCTCCTGCAGAGATTTGGAAAATTGTAGAGGTTTCTGGTCTATCTGTTGAGGATGTGCTACGTGAATTGCACGTTGCTGGTTTAGATAGTATGCCCGGTGGTGGTGCTGAAATTCTTACAGAAGAAACGCGTCTGCGAGTCAGTCGATTGAAAATCACATGGGAACAATGGATTGATGCTATGAAAGCATCAAAACGTGTTGGAATGCACGGATCAGCTACAATGGTGATTGGCTTTGGTGAATCATTTGAAGAGCGTGCACTTCACTTGCAACGAATCCGAGATGCTCAAGATGAAACGGAATGTTTTACAGCATTTATTTCATGGTTGTTCCAGCCGGAGAATACTGGAATGTATAAAACTAAGAAACTTACATCTCGTGATTATTTAAAAAATGTAGCAATCTCTAGGTTGTTCCTTGATAACATTCCTAACTTCCAATCATCATGGGTGACAATGGGACCTGAAGTTGGGAAGTTATCCCTTCAGTACGGTTGTAATGACTTTGGTAGTACGATGATGGAGGAAAATGTTGTCTCAGCTGCCGGGACCACTCATAAGGTAAACACAAATGAAATTCTTCGTTTGATCCGTGAAGCTGGCAAAATACCAGCACAACGCGATACAAAGTATGGAATTTTACGCGTGTTTGATGATGAAGAAACAGCAGCAAAAGATTTTATCATGCAAAATTAGAGTTAGAAATAGATTCGGGTCTGTCCTCATTGGAGGTACAGACCCTTTTTGTATTGGCTGAGACCAGAGCCAGAGGCAGAAAGACCAAGAAAGGTAAGGGGCGGAACAGAACTAGTTGAACCGAAAAAAGCGACTGGGATCCCACTCTTATTAAGATTTCAGTATTAAAAAAGATGATAAT
Source organism: Halalkalibacter kiskunsagensis (assembly GCF_037027555.1). Lineage (NCBI taxonomy): Bacteria > Bacillati > Bacillota > Bacilli > Caryophanales > Bacillaceae > Halalkalibacter > Halalkalibacter kiskunsagensis. The sequence continues at coordinate 11,894 of NZ_JAXBLX010000005.1, forward strand.
AAAAAGATTGCTAGCTTCTTACTTTTAAAATTTATTTTCTAATCATGTTTTTAAAAACCAAACATAGGATGAAAGTAGAGCCTGTCTGAAATGGACGACAAGAATGATATGCCAATAGAGGTGTTTGTAATATGTAAGGGGGAGTAAGCGTTGATAGCAATCCATTTTGAACAAGAGCATGATTGTAAACAGCTGTTTTCTCAGCTGAAACTGTATATTCAAAAGTACGCTGCGTACGGCTTAGGTGGAATCGTACGGGCAGAAGGCGACGACACGATTATTCTCAACTATGAACACAAGTATATTAACTTCTATGATTCGTTTCACCCTTTGCTTTCTTCGGTTTTAACTGATTATGTTATTAGTACGAAAGAAGATGAATGGTTATTAGATATTATTGAAAATATGTTTTATTTTACGGATGAAGAAGAACAAGAGCAGATTTTAACTGTTGCCCGTTCCATACTAGAAGGGGATCGTAATGATTTACCTCAAATGAAGCCATTTTTTAATCGTAGGGAATTTATTTATCATGCTTTTTCCAATCACCTAGAAGAAGAGACGACGTTTTATTATGAACCATTCTTAACATTTCGATTACGTGATTATGGTGAAATGTTGATTGACTGTGTGGAGATTGCTATTGATGAGTATATGCTTGAACAAGAGTATCAGAATATGATAGAAGATTTTCGCCAATTTGTTCAATCAAAACGTTCGAAGCTTGATATGGTGTATGTTGTTCATGATGGATCGTTTACTTTTTACGATGAACATTTCCGGAGAATGACCCGAGAAGAACTTCTCTTTCATTTACAAGACGATTTGGTGTTTGAACAAGAAGTCGATGTGGAGGATATGGTTATAAGCCCGCTCGTTAGTATGGTGCCGAACCGTGTCCATGTTTTTTCGGATGATCCAGATCATGGGGTCATTTTATCGATTCAAGCCATTTTTCAAGAGAGAATGAAGCTGTTTCCGTTAAAAGCATATGAACAGGAATGGAGCTAACTTTTCATTGCCTCTTGATTTTCTGATCAAGCCTCCCTATAATACTACATATCATAGTCAAACAAGTAAGAGTCTTGATGAGGACATGAGGCGCTCGTATCGGTTGTCAGAGAGGGAAGCATTTGCTGAGAGCTTCCTAACTAGAATGGCGTTCTTACCACCTCTGAACTGCGGCAGGGAAACATTTTGCATGGACTATCTGACGCCGGTTAACAGCCGTTATGTTGTATCTTGAGGAGACAGACATAAAAGTCAGTCTTAAACAAGGGTGGAACCACGAACTACACTCGTCCCTTCTATATGGAGGGATGGGTGTTTTTTTATTATTTTGAGTTTGTTTGCTTTTATGCGATAACCTCAGACCGCAACGAGCGCAGCCGTTGCGAATTTGTAACGAGAAAGAAGGAGTGGATAAGTATGGCCGATTTGAAAATTACGTTTCCAGATGGAGCAGTTAAAGAATTTCCAAGTGGAACAACAACAGAAGACATTGCAGCATCAATTAGTCCAGGATTAAAGAAGAAGGCAATTGCTGGTAAATTAAATGATACATTGCTTGATCTACGTACACCGATTACAGAGGATGGAACGATTGCTATTGTGACCTCTGATTCTGACGAAGCTTTAGAAATCGTTCGTCACAGTACAGCTCACGTGATGGCACAAGCGATCAAACGTCTTTATAAAAATGTGAAACTAGGGGTGGGACCTGTAATTGAAGGTGGCTTCTATTATGACATTGATTCAGAAGAGTCCCTGACACCAGAGGATTTGCCAAAGATTGAAAAGGAAATGAAGCGTATTATTTCTGAAAACCTTGAAGTAAAACGTATGGAAGTTACTCGTGAAGAAGCAATCCAACAATACAAAGAAATAGGAGATGGGTATAAGCTTGAGTTAATCGAAGCCATCCCTGAAGGCGAAATGTTAACAATCTATGAGCAAGGTGAATTCTTTGATCTTTGTCGTGGGGTGCATATTCCATCAACAAATAAAATCAAAGAATTTAAACTATTAAGTTTAGCAGGTGCGTATTGGCGCGGGGATAGTAAAAACAAAATGCTCCAACGTATATACGGGACAGCGTTCTTTAACAAAGAGGATTTAAAAGAGCACCTTCGCTTGCTAGAAGAAGCAAAAGAACGTGATCACCGTAAGCTTGGAAAAGAACTTGGCATTTTTGCGCTTTCGCAAAAAGTTGGACAAGGTCTGCCCCTTTGGTTACCAAAAGGAGCAACCGTTCGTCGTATTATTGAACGTTACATTGTTGATAAAGAAGAAAGACTTGGCTATCAACATGTGTACACGCCAATACTCGGAAGCTCTGAATTATATAAAACATCAGGACATTGGGATCATTATAAAGATGACATGTTCCCTGTTATGGAACGAGATAATGAAGAATTCGTTTTACGTCCGATGAACTGTCCACATCACATGATGGTGTACAAACAAGACATGCGAAGTTATCGTCAACTACCACTTCGAATTGCGGAGCTTGGGATGATGCATCGTTATGAAATGTCTGGGGCGGTATCTGGACTTCAACGTGTACGTGGGATGACGCTAAATGATGCTCATATTTTCTGTCGTCCTGATCAAATCAAAGATGAATTTATCCGTGTTGTTCGTCTAATCCAAGAAGTTTATAATGACTTCGGAATTGATAAATACAAATTCCGTCTGTCTTATCGTGATCCGGAAGATACAGAAAAGTACTTTGATGATGATGAAATGTGGAATAAAGCTCAAAGTATGCTAAAAGATGCGATGAATGAACTTGAAGGAATTGAGTACTTTGAAGCAGAAGGGGAAGCTGCCTTCTACGGTCCAAAGCTTGACGTTCAAGTCAAAACAGCTCTAGGAAAAGAGGAGACGCTCTCAACTGTACAATTAGACTTTTTATTACCGGAACGTTTTGATTTAACATATGTGGGAGAAGACGGACAGCAACATCGGCCAGTCGTGGTTCACCGTGGGGTCGTTTCAACGATGGAACGTTTTGTCGCGTTTTTACTTGAAGAATACAAAGGGGCATTCCCAACATGGTTAGCACCTATTCAAGCGCAAATTATTCCTGTTTCAAATGATGTTCATCTAGAATATGCGAAAAAGGTTCAAGAAAGCCTACAACTAGTTGGTGTACGGGTTGAAATTGATGAGCGTGAAGAAAAATTAGGGTACAAAATACGTGAAGCGCAAATGCAGAAGATCCCGTATATGCTTGTACTAGGTGATAAAGAAATGGAAGCTTCAGCTGTTAATATTCGAAAATATGGCGAGCAAGATTCTGAGTCCGTATCGTTAGAGTCGTTTGTAGAGCAAATGAAGTTAGAAGCACGAAAATAAAAGAGCGACCTCAAAAAGGTGAAAAGTAACCTTTTTGAGGTGATCAATTCGTAGCGAAAGACTGGCAATGGATCCGCACGCTGCGCGTCCACTAGGAGAAGAGCACTCCTAGTGGACTTAAAAGAAAGCAGCGGCTCCACTGATTGCTAAGACAGCCTCAAAAAGGGAAAAAGCGACCTGTTTGAGGTGATCAATTCGTAGCGGAAAGACTGGCAATGGATCCGCACGCTGCGCGTTCACTAGGAGAAGAGCACTCCTAGTGAACTTAAAAGAAAGCAGCGGCTCACTGATTGCTAAGACAGCCTCAAAAAGGGAAAAAGCGACCTGTTTGAGGTGATCAATTCGTAGCGGAAAGACTGGCAATGGATCCGCACGCTGCGAGTTCACTAGGAGAAGAGCACTCCTAGTGGACTTAAAAGAAAGCAGCGGCTCCACTCATTGCAAGAGAGACCTCAAAAAGGAGAAAACAACCTTTTTGAGGTCTCTCTTAAATTAATGATTGCATTCACAGAAGTTTACGGTTAGAATAATTAAGTCGGCCACTAAAGAGTTGACGCCTTTCAATGGTTATGGTATAGTCACTTAGTAAACAATTTAACATTGGAAACAAAGCAAGCAGAAGCGCCCGCTTCTCACCTGATTGACGCATTAGCAGTTTACAGGTATGAATCAGTTTCATTTGAAGAACAAATGGACAAAGTGTGGGCGCAATACGCCCACACTTTTTTTGTACTTGAAGAAGGTGCATGAAAGCTATGAAAATAGCCATGCGAGACTTTGCTTTGATTCGTTAAAATCCTTTGGAGGTGGCTCATTATTAGTAAAGACATGTTGGTCAATGAAGGGATTCGTGCACGTGAAGTACGTCTTATTGGAGCGAACGGCGATCAAGTCGGCGTTAAATCTAAACAAGAAGCACTTGAGATGGCACAAAACGTCAACCTTGACTTAGTATGTGTTGCTCCAACTGCGAAACCGCCTGTGTGTCGTATTATGGACTACGGAAAATTCCGTTATGAGCAACAAAAGAAAGACAAAGAAGCTCGTAAGAAACAAAAGATTATCAACGTGAAAGAGGTTCGTCTGAGCCCGAATATCGAGGATAATGATTTTAATACGAAGCTTCGTAATGCTCGAAAGTTCCTTGAAAAAGGAGATAAAGTAAAAGCTGCGATCCGCTTTCGTGGACGTGCCATTACTCATTCTCAAATTGGACGGAAAGTTTTAGAGCGTCTTGCAAAAGAATGTGAAGATATTGCAACGGTTGAATCAATGCCTAAGATGGAAGGTCGTAGCATGTTTCTTATCTTAGCTCCTAAAACTGAAAAGTAATATCTTTGCTTGAACAAGATAAAAGGGAGGACCTGAGTTATGCCAAAAATGAAAACTCACCGTGGAGCAGCTAAGCGTTTCAAGAAGACTGGATCTGGAAAGCTTAAACGTTCACACGCATTTACTAGTCACTTATTCGGTAACAAGTCAACAAAGCAAAAGCGTAAGTTACGCAAAGCTGGAATGGTTCATTCTGGTGACTTCAAACGCATTCGTCAAATGTTAACGTACAAAAAATAATTGATTTCGTTTTGAAAGAAAAAGGAGGGAACTTCGATGCCAAGAGTAAAAGGCGGTTATGTCGCTCGTCGTCGTCGTAAGAAGGTATTAAAGTTAGCTAAAGGGTATTACGGTTCTAAACATACATTATTTAAATCAGCGCAAGGACAGGTAATGAAATCTTTACTATACGCTTACCGCGATCGTCGCAACAAGAAGCGTGACTTCCGTAAGCTATGGATTACTCGTATCAATGCAGCTGCACGTATGAACGGTCTTTCTTATAGCCGTTTCATGCACGGGTTGAAGCTTGCTGATATCAATGTTAACCGTAAAATGCTTGCTGAACTTGCTGTTACTGACGAACAGTCATTTGCACAACTTGCTGAAAAAGCAAAAGCAAGTCTTAATGCATAACAATAAAAAGCGCGGCTTATGTCGCGTTTTTTTTTATTTTTAAAAATGATGTTTAAGAGAACTTATTTCGCTATTTATTAAAAGATTACTAAACTCATGCCAGTTCAAGTATGATTGTGCTATTCTAAAAGCAAAGAAAAGAATACATTTAGTCAAAGTAAACTCTTAATGCAAAACTTAGTTTATTAGATTTACTATTGAGATGTTGCTCATTCTAGTATTTTGTGGCATTAATTGGAGGTGTTAATAATAATCCTAATCATCTGTATTATTATAATAAATATACTAGCTTTTATTGTAATGGGAGTGGACAAGGACAGAGCGAAACGACGCGAGAGAAGAGTACCAGAACGAAGCTTGTTTATGTTCGCCGTCATTGGTGGGAGTTTGGGAATATATGCTGGAATGAAAACATTCCGACATAAAACAAAGCACAAAAGCTTTACTATTGGAATTCCGTTAATATTTATAGCGCAATTGACCGTAGTTGTCTTCATCTTATTATCTAGTTAAGCATAGAGTAGAGAGAGGGGGACTTGAAATGGAGGAGTTATTAGAGCGTTCATTCTTATTTATTGAACAAAGTGGTTGGTTTGCTCCGTTGTTTTTTGTCTTGCTCCACGTGTTTAGGCAAGTACTTTTCATTCCCGTATTACTTATTTGCTTACTGGGAGGTTACTTGTTTGGAACATTATACGGATCGCTTTATTCAATCTTTGGACTTACTGCTGTCAGTCTTGTCTTTTATGGACTTATTCAAATTCTTCCTAGCATGAAAGATAAACTAACTGCGCTGAAGCAACGATTTTTAAAAGGCAAACATCAGTTAACATTGCCACAAATGATGATAATGAGACTAATGCCTTTTATTCATTTTCATCTTGTTTCGTTATATTTAATAGAGTCAACAAAAAATGTAAAAGAATATACGAAATATTCTTTTCTTGTAAGTATTCCTCCAGCTGTCGTTTACACGGCTTTTGGAGACATGATTCATGAACTTCCCCTAGCGGGAACGGTTGTCTTTGCCATATTTTTATCTCTTTTGTTTCTGTTCTTCCGAAAGAAACGAACTAATATTAGGTGGGATGAATTCTTCTCTCCGAAGAATTCATAAAAAAGATGATGAGTCACGATGCTCATCATCTTTTTTGTAAGCAGCAAAAGATACGCATGACCTATTATTGTCATGCGTTGAACTCAACATTATTTTCGTAACAGCTCTTTTATTGGACTTTTCCATTCTACTTTAGCGTTTGGATAACGTAAATGAATATCATCGGCTATAAAATGAAAGTCTTCCTTATTTAAGCCAGTTAACTGATCTGTGTGTTTTGCCCAAACGTAAATGGAAATAATCTCAAACGATTGGTCGGTCGTACCTAGATATTTTTCTCCCTCAAACATGACTCCTTTGTACGTAATAAGAAAATTTTTCCGTACATCTTTATCATCATCGTAAAAATAAAATTGCTTGCGGTCATGAGCTTGTTCTAGTTTGCGCCTAGGGTGGAATAAATACTTAAAAGCTGTGTATGCAAGCACAATAAGAGCAACTAATAGCAATAATCGAAATAAAATTACCATAATATATATTTCCTCCTTATGAGGTAACTAGTGTTCGATTTGATTAATTAAATTTTGACACAGTTTTATAAAAAAAGTAAAGCTCTCTTATTGTTTTACGAATGAGTTATCGTTTGGTTGCGTGAATTTGAAAAAAAAATTGTTATAATTAATAAGTAAAGGAGTGAATAGATGAATATTCAAGTATTATTTACGATTCAAAAGCAGCTGAATGATCGAATTGTAGAAGAACATCAGCTGAAGGAACAAGATTTATTTAAAGAAAAACTGCTCGCTTTTCTAGTGGAGGTAGGAGAACTTGCGAATGAAACGAGATGCTTCAAATATTGGAGTCGGAAATCTTCATCTGAACGTTCTGTTATATTGGAAGAGTATGTAGATGGTTTGCATTTTGTGTTAACACTAGGATTATCACTTGGCTTTGAAAATATAAAGTTGAATGATTCTGGCAACTTAGATCAATCAGTAACCAAACAGTTTCTTCTCATTATGAAACAAACACATCAACTTGATATGCATCGAACGAAAGACCAATATCAACAATTGGTGGATTCATTTCTTCAATTGGGAAATCAACTTGGTTTTTCTCATGCTGAAATCGAAGAATCCTATTTACACAAAAATAAAGTGAATCATCAACGTCAAGATGAAGGGTACTAGTAGAATTTCTGTTAGTTTATTTGAGTAGTGAAATCGTTTTCTGTATACTTAAATTGTAGGATATTGGAGGAGGGTATACATATGTCAAATCTTGATGAACGACTGCAAATGCTAAAAGACTTAACAGATGCCAATGGTGTTCCAGGAAATGAACGCGAAGTACGTGAGGTCATGACGAAGTATATTACGCCGTTTGCTGATGAAGTAACAACAGACAAGCTTGGAAGTCTCGTTGCGAAGAAAACAGGGAAGGCTGATGGACCTAAAATCATGGTAGCTGGTCACCTAGATGAAATTGGTTTCATGGTAACAAGTATTGATGATAAAGGGTTCTTACGCTTTCAAACAGTTGGTGGTTGGTGGGAGCAAGTAATGCTTGCTCAACGTGTGACAATTATAACGAGAAAAGGGAATGTTCCTGGTGTAATCGGTTCAAAGCCACCTCACATTCTTGCTCCTGAAGCACGTAAAAAGCCAGTCGATAAAAAAGATATGTTTATTGATATCGGTGCTACAAGCAAAGAAGAAGCAATGGAATTTGGAGTGCGTCCTGGTGATTCTGTCGTACCTGTTTGCGAATTTACTGTAATGAAAAACGAAAAGCTTCTAATGGCAAAAGCATGGGATAACCGCATTGGTTGTGCCATTGCTATTGATGTATTACGTGAATTACAGGGAGTCGATCATCCGAACACGGTGTATGGAGTCGGAACGGTACAAGAAGAAGTAGGGCTTCGAGGGGCCAGAACGTCCGCTCATTTAATTAAGCCGGATATTGGATTTGGAGTTGATGTAGGAATTGCAGGCGATACACCTGGTGTTACCGAGAAAGAAGCTCTCGCCAAAATGGGAGATGGTCCACAAATCGTTCTATACGACGCATCGATGATTTCTCATAAAGGATTACGTGATTTTGTCACAGACACGGCAGATGAACATAATATTCCTTACCAATTTGATTCAATGGCAGGAGGAGGTACAGACTCAGGTGCAATTCACTTAACGGCCAACGGAGTTCCTGCATTATCCATTACAGTTGCTACACGATACATTCATACACACGCAGCCATGCTACACCGCGATGATTACGAAAATACAGTAAAGCTGATCGTCGAAGTAATTAAAAAGCTCGATAAAGAAACAGTTGAAAAGATTACGTTTAACTAAAGAGGTAGAACCAAAAGGGTGGTTTTCCCTTTTGGTTCTACCTCGCAGCAATGAGCGGAACCGCTGCAAGGTTTTAAGCCAGTTAGGAGTGGGTTTCTCCTAACAGGCGCGCTAGTTGAGAGAAGCCATTGCAATTCCAAAAAAGAGAACTCAGACAGGCTGAGTTCTCTTTTTTCTAATTCACCTAAAGTAGCATTGGAATAAGGATACCTGCAAGTAATAGAATTAACGCTCCGCCTAAACGTGAAGAAATTTGAGCAAATGGCATTAACTCCATTCTTCTTGCTGCAGATAAAACAGCAACGTCTCCTGTACCTCCCATGTTAGCCATGCAAAGACCAGCAGTAATAGCTGATTCGATTGGGTATAAACCAACCATTCGTCCAACTACAGCAGAACCAATAACAGCTCCGAGTACTACTGAGAATACAATAACGATATATTGTAAGCTAAGTGCTTGGATGACAGCATTAAGGTCCGTATAAGCAATTCCGATTCCAATTAATAGAGCAAACGTCCACGTTTTAGCAACAAATTGATACCATTGATTGGCACCTTCTTCGACGACTTTAGGAAGTAGATTTAAAATTTTCACAACTGCAACCAAGACAATCATCAATGCGTAAGGATGTAAAGGGATAAACATGCCTAAAATTTGTCCAGCTACAAAAAATGTTAAGGCAGCAAGGAGACCAGCTCCCATTTTTTCAAGACTTAATTTTAATTCCTTATCTTTTTCAAGCGAGAAGCCTTTCATAATTTGTCCATTCCCAGTTAATGAAGGCTTTTTGTTTCCTAATACATTTAATAGACTAGCAAAAATAATCGCGAATACATTACCGAGTGCGAGGGCAGGAACAAGTAAAGAAATATAATAACCAGGATCATTGCCCATTAACTCTGAATAAATTTGGGACATCGGAACCGCACCAGCCCCCATACCGCCTCCCATAATTGGAACTGCGATAATAAGTACAGCTTCAAGAAAATCCCACCCAACAAGAAAACCAGCGATACCAGCGAGTAACATAGCGCCTGTTACACTTGCAAGAAGTGGAAGAATAAATCTAGAACCTGCTTGAATTAATGTTTTTGAATTCATTCCAAGAATACTCCCAGTAATAAGTGCAGCGATATAAAAATTCAGAAATTCTCCGCCTTGCATAAAATTAGTAATCATTGTAATGGTTGTCTCAGGCAATAAACCAGCATAAACCATGTAAGCGGCGCCAAAAATAGCAATAATCGCTCCGCCACCAAAGTAACTTTTTACGATAGGTGTATGGTTACCGATCCAACCGAGCAATTCACCTAAAACAATCATAATAATTAAACTACCAATCATGCCACCTGGTAAGCTGCCAGTATACATGGACGTTAAAGAGATTGCTGCAAAAATAAGGAACCAAGGGAACGGTGTTCCAACAAGAGATAAAGGTTGCTTTTGATTCGGAATAGATGGTTGTGTTTGTTTCTGGATTTTCTTTGGTGTTAGTTCATGTTCTACTTTTCGAATAGGTTGACTCATTGTTTTCTCCTCCAGTACGCATAGTTTAGAAAACGCTTTCTTTTTTGATTGTCTCTTTACTTTCTTGACTCAAATTAATGAGATAGTCAAGGGTAATCCTGATTACGCGATCAATTGTTGAACATTCAGAAATATTGCTTACTAATCATTGTAAAGAAACATAACAATTTAGAAAGGTTAATAAACTTTAATAATCATTAAGTAATTAAAAAAAGTAGGTGATCACAATATCACCTACAGAAAGCGCCGAAGCAAATTTTCATTTTTTGAATGGTAAGTATAGTAAAAGACAGGCCTTCCAACTGAACCATAGCTGACCTCTTTAGATAAAACATCGATCTCATCTAAAAAATGTAAATATTTGCGCATAGAAACACGAGACATACCAATCTCATTAGCTAACTGATCAGTTGTAAAGTCACCAGATATTGTTTCAATTTTATCAATTACAATTTGTAATGTTGCCCTCGTTAAGCCTTTCGGTAAAGAAGAATGTTTTTCTATTAGAGTCCGGTTTAAAAGGAGTTGGTCTACTTCTGCTTGATTAAATGACTGCTTTTCTTTCTCCGCGGTAGTTCGTTCTCGGTAGGTAGTTAATGCTTGATAAAATCGTTGGAATTCAAATGGTTTTATTAAATAATCAACCGCTCCGTAGCGTAGTGCTTTCTTTATACTGTCAGCATCTCTAGCTGCAGAAATCACAATAATGTCTAATAAGCTTCCGCTTTTCCTTATTTTTTCAATTAACTCCAATCCGGTACTTCCTGGCATATAAATATCAAGTAAGAGAAGGTCAAGTGTTTCATCCTGAAGATATGTGAAGGCGTTATCCGCTGAGTGAATAATTCGAACTAAATGAAAGCCATCTATTTGTTCTAAATAACGTTTATTAAATTCTGCTACCATCGGATCATCTTCTACGATCATTACATTAATCAATGTCATCCCCCTTAGATGGATAAGGTAAGCAAACGATTACTGTTGTCCCTTCCTCCTTTTTGGAATCAATGGATATTTGTCCATTTAAACGAGTTACACTTTGTTTAATTAAATAAAGCCCAAGTCCTCGGTTTTCTCCTTTTGTAGAAAATCCTTTTTTGAAAACTTTTGCCTGTAACCGTGGATCGATCCCACTTCCAGAATCAGAGACGGTTATCTCTAGGGTTTGTTCTTTTTCTTTGTAGATGAGAGTTACTTTTACAATTTTTTCATGCTGTTTTTCGATGGCTTGCAAAGAGTTGTCGATTAAGTTTCCTACTATTTTAATCACTTCGTGTGTCAATTCGGCTTGTTGTGGCTTAGGTAAGACTGTTTCTTGAACTAGCAGTAAATTACACCCATTTTCCCTCGCATAACTCATCTTTCCTAATAAAAAACCAGCTAATACAGGGTCCTTTATAAGTTGAGAGACAAATCCAACTTCTTGTTGGTAACTATTCGTTAAGTTCATAATATAGGGAGGAATCTCCTCTATTGCTTTTAAATGAACCATGCCCATTATAACATGTAACTTATTCATAAATTCATGAGTTTGCGCACGGAGAGCATTCGCATAAGACTTCACACCAGATAATTGTTCAGCTAGCATTTTAATCTCTGTTTTGTCTCGAAATGTTGATACGACACCAACAAGTTGTTGATTAACATACAGAGGGGTACTATTAATAACAATCGTTACACCGTTTAAGTCCATTTCATAATCGAAGGTTGGTTCACCTGAGTTAAGCACTTGAACAACAATAGGCATGTAGTGTTCGATTGGCTCACCAAGTACTTTCGTCTGAACTCGAGCTTTAGAAAATAATTGATTAGCTTGAGCATTCGCTAAGGTGATTTGCCCATATTGATTAACTGTTAGGATTCCTTCTCTTGTTGATTCTAGCATGGCGTTTTGTTCTTCTAGCATTTGGGCAATTGTTGCTGGCTCTAATCCGAATAAAATACGTTTAATTCTTTTTGCTAAAAGAGTAGCTCCTAAGATTCCAATAAGGAGGCCGACTACCATTCCTATGTATAAGATACTTCGATTCTTTCCGGTTGCCTGAGCAACGCTTTCGATAGCAATTCCGACTGCAACTGCCCCAAGTTGGTTTCCTGTTTCATCATATAAAGGAGCGAACGCACGCAGTGAACGCCCAAGGGTTCCTTGTGAGATTGATATATGTTCATTGCCTTCTAATGCAAAGATCTCATCTCCACCGACAAAAGGTTCTCCAATTTTACTACGGTCAGGATGGGATTGGCGGATCCCATTCATATCTAAAACAACAATAAAGTCAACAAATGTTAGTGTTCTTAGCTCTTCTACATAGTCTTGGATCTCTTCTTTAGGTCGTTCATTTTTCATAGCTGAAATGATGTAGGGAGAGTGTGCGACCGTTCTTGCAACGGTCATCGCTTTTTCTCCTTCAGATTCCCTTGTTGTTTCTGTTAGTTTAATTCCAATTAATAAATGAGTAACAATTAAGACGACAAGTACAACACTGCAAACGAGTAAAATGATTGTTGTTTGCAAGCGTAATCCTTTTTTCCGTTTGTTCAAACTATCGCTCCAATCGTTTTTAATTACAATGTACCATAAGAACGTAAGTAAAGATAAGGTCTTCTGTAGAGCTTAAATGAAGAATTTATTTTGAACAGAAAAAAAGCATGAGAAGCGCATAGCACTACTCATGCTTTTCTATTTACTGTAAACCTTGACTGATTTGCTGGCATACTTCGTCTTTTTGTTGCTCGCTAGCATTTTTCCAAAATACTTCAAACATAACACCTAAGCCTGGAAGCATCTTTTCTTCACCTCTTTGAACAGCATCAACAATCGTTGCTTCCACTTCTTGTTCTGAGTTTCCTTGAATGTTGGACATAATTGCCCCGCGTAAATTAAATCCCATGTTGTTACACTCCTTTTTGGATGATAATAATGAATCTCTTATTAGTATGTATCAGCATGGGCTGGATTATGACGAAAAAAATGGGTATGATGGATGAAATGAGAAAGAAGTGTTTAAAGGAGCAGAGCATGAAACGAATAGATTCAGTGAAAAATGACCACGTAAAACGTTGGAAAAAATTACATACGAGAAAAGGAAGAGAAACATCTGGACGATTTCTCGTTGAAGGCTATCACCTTGTAGAAGAAGCAATAAAGGCAGAAATGGTCGTAGAATATATATTAATGACAGAAGCAATAGTTCTACCGTCTACATTATCAGTGCAAAACCAAGATGTCATTTTGGTTAGTGAACAAGTGATGAAGGAACTGTCTGAAACAGAGTCACCACAAGGAATTGCAGCTGTCTGTATCATTCCTTCTCCCCCTACTGTTAAAAGCTTAGAAGGTCGATACTTGTTATTAGATCGGATTCAAGATCCAGGAAATCTAGGAACAATGATTCGGACGGCAGATGCTGCTGGGATGACTGGGGTTGTACTTGGTGAAGGGAGTGTCGATGTATTAAACAGTAAAGTGATTCGTGCATCCCAAGGGTCTATTTTTCACCTCCCTGTTGTAAAAGGGCCTTTAGAGATATGGATAGAAGCATTAAAAAAAGCCTCTATTCCTGTATTTGGAACAGCACTTGAAGGAGCAAGCTCATACTCCGCCATACAGCCACAAGCTCAATTTGCTTTAATTATGGGAAATGAAGGCGAAGGAGTAGCAAAGTCGTTACTGGAAATAACAGATCAAAATATTTACATTCCGATTCATGGTCATGCTGAATCATTAAATGTTGCTGTAGCAGCAGGAATTTTATTGTATTATTTAAGGGGATAAAGTCGAAAAGACGGTTGCATCACGATTCCATATTCACTATAATAAATAAATCAACGATATATTAAAAATGCATCGAAAGAGAGTAGTACGTCTTTAACCGCCATTCAGGGAGAAAATGCCTTAGACTGAAAGCATTTTTATGGAAGGAAAGTCCGAATTCACTCTGGAGCAGACACTGGATCACAAGTGAATCTTGTGAAGGTGTTCCGGTTTCGACCGTTACAGCAATGAAGATAATGAGGCTTTAGTCACTTCCTCATTAATAAGGGTGGTACCACGAGTCTTCGTCCCTTTTGCGGGAGCGAAGGCTCTTTATTTTGGTTAAAGAGTTTGTTCAAAACGGTTGTCTTTTACCGTTTTGAACAAACTCGCAGCAATGAGTGGAGCCGCTACTGTGTGTAAAGTGATCTATAAGTGGTTTTCTTATAGATCACGCGTAGCGAGAGTAGCCATTGCAATTTAATCATCAAAACGGTTGTCTTTTACCGTTTTGAACAAACGAATAAAAAGATAATGGAGTCAAAGATTATTTTATTTTGACAAGCTGTAAAATTAAAGGAGGCAAAATGATGCGTGAACGATTAGAAGCTTTGCGTGACGAGGCATTAGCAAAAGTTGAAGTAGCCTTAGATGTTAAAGCATTGCAAGAAGTTAGAGTCGCTTATTTAGGCAAAAAAGGTCCTATAACAGAAGTATTGCGTGGCATGGGGAAGCTTTCAGCTGAGGAACGACCAGTGATTGGTCAAATGGCAAATGACGTTCGAGATGCGATTAAAGAAAAAGTGAATCAAAAAGAAGTTGAGCTCGAGCAAGCGGCGATTGAATTGCAGCTTGCAAGTGAAAGCATAGATGTGACTTTGCCAGGTCGACCTGTACAAGGAGGTTCAACTCATCCATTAACACAAGTAGTTGAGGAAGTAGAAAATGCGTTTTTAGGACTTGGATTTTCTGTTGCAGAGGGTCCAGAAATTGAAGTAGACTATTATAATTTCGAGGCGTTAAATCTTCCGAAAGATCATCCAGCAAGAGACATGCAAGATTCTTTCTATTTTACTGAAGAACTTCTGTTGCGTACGCACACGTCACCTGTGCAAGCGAGGACGATGGAGATACATAAAGGTAAAGGGCCAGTGAAAATTATCTGTCCTGGCAAAGTGTTCCGCCGTGATGATGATGACGCAACACACTCACATCAATTTATGCAAATGGAAGGTTTATTCGTTGATAAAAACGTACGAATGAGTGATTTAAAAGGTGTGTTAGAGCAATTTGCAAAATCATTTTTTGGAGAAGATCGTCAAATCCGTTTGCGTCCAAGCTTCTTCCCATTTACAGAACCATCTGTAGAAGTTGATGTGTCTTGTGGGATGTGTGGTGGAAGCGGTTGTCGTATTTGTAAACAATCGGGTTGGATTGAAGTGCTAGGTGCTGGTATGGTTCACCCACGTGTTCTTGAAATGAGTGGATTTGATTCAACGAAATATAGTGGCTTTGCATTTGGAATGGGTGTAGAGCGATTAGCAATGTTAAAATACGATATTGATGATATTCGTCATTTTTATACAAATGATATGCGTTTTCTAGCACAGTTCAAACGGGTGTAAAGGAGGATTATACATGTTAGTCTCATATAAATGGTTACAAGATTATATTGATATTAAAGATCTTTCTGCTGTTGACATAGCAGAGAAAATGACTCGTGGCGGCATTGAAATTGATTTTGTTCATCAATTAAACCATGGGGTTTCAGGTGTTGTAGTTGGGTTTGTAAAAGAATGTAAGCAACATCCAAATGCAGATAAATTAAATGTTTGCCAAGTGGACATTGGAGATGAACTTGTACAAATCGTATGTGGTGCTCCGAATGTAGCATCAGGTCAACATGTTGCAGTGGCAAAAGTAGGGGCTGTGCTTCCAGGTAATTTCAAGATCAAAAAAGCAAAGCTTCGTGGTGAAGTATCACAAGGTATGATCTGCTCATTGCAAGAGCTTGGAATTGAGAGCAAACTCGTTCAAAAAGAATTTGCTGAAGGGATTTATGTCTTCCAAGATCCTGTAGAAGTAGGGAGTGACGCTCTTAGTGCGCTCAACCTCGATGATGAAGTATTAGAATTAGATTTAACACCAAACCGTTCGGACTGCTTGAATATGTTAGGGGTAGCCTATGAGGTCGGGGCATTATATGAACGAGAAGTAACGTTGCCAAACATTGATGTCATAACAAATGCAGAAGAGGCATCTAATTATATTAATGTTACAGTTGAGGCAAGTGAGGATAATCCATATTACGGAGCGATAATCATTAAGGACGTAAAAGTCGGCACGTCCCCTCTTTGGCTACAAAATCGTCTAATGGCAGCAGGGATTCGTCCAATTAGCAATGTTGTTGATGTAACAAATTATGTATTGCTTGAATATGGTCAACCACTTCATGCCTTTGATTATGATCGATTTGGTTCAAAAGAAGTTGTCGTTCGTCGCGCGAAAGATGGCGAAAAGATCGTAACGCTTGATGATCAAGAGCGTACGCTCTCAAATGAACACCTTGTTATCACAAATGGCAACGAACCTGTAGCCATAGCTGGTGTAATGGGTGGCGCGACGTCTGAGGTCCATAATGGAACGACGACTGTACTTTTAGAAGCAGCTTATTTTAAAGGGGCAACGATTCGGAAAGCTTCCCGCGACTTAGGGCTTAGAAGTGATGCGAGTACAAGATATGAAAAAGGTATCGATCAAGACCGCGTACTGGCAGCTGGCCGAAGAGCAGCAGCTATGATTGCTGAGCTTACTGGTGGAACTATTGTTTCAGGTGTAGTGGAGGAAGATGTCCTTTCATATGAAATGGCAACCGTCCGTCTTGATTTAGACCGAGTAAACAATCGTTTAGGGATGAGTGTGACAATCGAAGAAGCAGCTTCTTTTATGTCGAGGTTAGGATTTACGTATGAGCAAGATGGCAATGTCTTGCATGTAACCGTTCCTTCTCGTCGTTCAGATATTCAAATTGAAGAAGATCTAATGGAAGAGGTAGCAAGATTATATGGTTATGATCATATTCCAACTACACTTCCTAAAGGGGCAACAACTCAAGGTGCTCTTACTGAATATCAGACAAAAAGACGTCATGTTCGTCGCGTATTAGAACGTTCAGGTTTATCTCAAGTCATCACGTATTCCTTAACGAGCCCTGAAAAAGCAAAAGGGTTTGCATTTGAAACAACGATAAACTCACCAATTCGCCTGGCGATGCCAATGAGTGAAGATCGAAGTACAATGCGAACAAGTTTAGTACCACATCTATTTGATGTTCTAAGCTACAATGTGAATCGAAAAAATCAAGATGTACACGTATTTGAAATTGGTTCAGTTTTCTTAATGGATGAAGAGACACTAACGAAACAACCAACAGAGAAAGAAATGGTTGCAGGTGCCTTGACAGGTTTATGGCATGAGCATAGCTGGCAAGGCGAGAAAAAGGCCGTGGATTTCTATGTTATAAAAGGAATTCTAGAAGGTCTGTTTGCAGAATTAGGCTTAACTGAGCCAATTGTATTTGAACAAGCGAAATTGCCTGACTTACACCCAGGTAGAACAGCACGAGTCTTGCTTAATGGGAAAGAAGTGGGCTTTGTCGGGCAAGTACATCCAGCTTTGCAAAAAGAATTAGGATTAAAAGAAACATACGTTTACGAGCTTGAATTACAAGCTCTTCTGAAATTTGAAACGAAGCCAGTTGTGTATCAGAATTTACCACGATACCCTGCGATGGTTCGTGACATTGCTCTTGTTGTTGACAGTCATCGTTCTGCTGGAGAAGTGGAAGCTGTTATTCGCTGGGCAGGAGGAGCACTATTGAAAAAAGTTCGACTCTTTGATTTATACGAGGGTGAGCATATGGAAGAAGGAAAAAAGTCGCTCGCCTTTTCACTAACTTATCTTGATCCAGAACGTACGTTAACGGATGAGGAAGTTACAAAAGCACATTCACAAGTATTGAAAATGCTTGAAGAACATGTAGGAGCTGCGTTAAGAGGATAAGGATCCCTTTCAGTTGTTTTTTGTGACTAAAAAAAGGAACCAAAGAGGCTACCCCGCTAGTGCTGCACAATGTATGAAGCTGACTAGACGTGGTAGTCTTTTTTTCCTTTTATTTGTTTGAATGTATCTCCGCGGTTAAAATAAAAGGTTCTCCCTCTTTGACCTGTGCAAAGAATGGATTTGTGTACTCATTCTCATATTTTCTTACAAACACTTTGTTTCAATAACCAAATCTTCATGTTATGATAGAATGTAGGATTTTCATGGAGTTATAGATTTGATTGTCAGATAGGAGGCTTTTCCGTGGCAAAGCAAAGAGGAAAGCAACGGATATCTGTTTCAATATATGGTCAACAGTATACAGTCGTCGGTGAAGAGCCTCCGGCACATGTAAAAGAAGTGGCTCATATAGTGGATCGAAAAATGAGAGAAATAAAAAAACGCAACCCTTATCTTGATACAACCCGTTTAGCTGTATTAACGGCCGTTAACATTGTTGATGATTATATGAAGTTAATTAAGGAAAATGAAAGGTTAAACGAAGAAATCAACCAAGAAAGCACGACAGGAGACGAATAACATGCTTAGCTTTCTCATCCTATTTATCTTATTTTGTAGTTTCTTTATTGGTAGAAGAAGAGGGTTTATTCTCCAAATTATACATCTAGTAAGTTTTGTTGTTGCCATCGTAGTCGCTTATAAATACTTTGGGGAGCTTGCAACCTATATTCGATTATGGATTCCATACCCGCAATTTTCATCAGATAGTACGGTCGGAATGATTATTAATACTTTTGATGCTGAAGGTGTTTACTATTCCGGAATTGCTTTTGCTATGTTGTTCTTCGCAACAAAAATTGTTCTACATTTACTAGGGTCAATGCTGGATTTCCTTGCACATTTACCAATATTGCGTTCGATTAATCAATTATTTGGTGGAATATTATGTTTTGTAGAGACGTATCTTATTTTGTTTGTACTACTATTTGTGGTGGCACTTCTACCGATTGAAGTTGTTCAAGATGTGATGCAACGATCAATTGTAGTTCAAGTCATGCTTAACCATACACCATTTTTATCAGAGTGGCTTAAAGAACTATGGATAAATAATCAATTGTAGTCGAACATCGTATGGTTCAATATATAATATAGATCAAGGTATGGAAAAGGGATGCTCATTCTTTTCCATACCTTTTTTTAAAGGTAAATAACAAAATTTGAATAACGATTCAACAAGTGTGAAGGTATGATTGAGGAGGATTTTTGATTGCTCGAAGAAGGGAAATGGTTCGCACGCTTTGCGTCAAACGACTATTCTCCACTGGTAGTTTGACTTGAATCCTGGGCAGCAGCTACGCTTATTGCTATAAGAAAACCGACGCAGTCGCTTTTCTTAAGTGACAACCGTTGATTTTGTCTGCCAACTATCGGTATGATGGATAGTAGAAAGAAAGGAACGGTGAATATGAACAAAAAAGATGTCATTCGTTATCTTGAAACGATTGCAACCTATCTAGAAATTAAAGGAGACAACCCTTTTAAAATATCTGCTTATCGGAAGGCAGCATTAGCATTAGAGTCAGATGAACGTACATTAGATGAAATTGAAAAGCCAGCTTCGTTAAATGGAATTGGAAAAGGGACGGCAGAAGTCATTTTGGAATTGAAAAACACAGGGAAGTCTACCTTGTTAGAAGAGCTACAACAAGAAGTTCCGCCTGGACTTTTATCTCTTTTAAAGCTTCCTGGTCTAGGAGGAAAGAAAATAGGGAAACTATACAAGGAGTTACAAGTAATAAATATTGAGACACTCAAGCAAATGTGTGAAGAGAAGAAAGTACAAGCGTTAGCCGGATTTGGGAAGAAAACAGAAGAGAAAATTCTGATTGCAATTCAAGAAGCAAATACGCGTCCGGAACGTTTAGCTCTGCCCCTCGTACTACCAATAGCAGAAGCAATTGAACGCGCTTTAACAGACATGCAAGGAGTCGAGCGTTTTTCACGTGCAGGAAGTTTACGTAGAATGAGCGAAACGGTGAAAGATCTAGACTTTATCATTGCGACAACAGATCCAGAAACGGTGAAATCACGGCTACTTGGACTTGAAGCAATTAGTAAAGTGATCGCTAGTGGAGATACGAAAGTCTCTGTAGAAATCACGACAGATTTTCCGGTATCGGTTGATTTTAGAATGGTATTACCAGAGGCGTTTGCAACGACTCTTCATCATTTTACCGGTTCGAAAAACCATAATGTGAAAATGAGACAACTAGCAAAGAAGCGCGGGGAAAGCATAAGTGAATATGGAGTAGAAAACGTTGAAACAGGTGAAGTAAAAACCTTTCAGAATGAAAAGGAATTCTTTGCGCATTTTCATCTCCCTTTTATTCCACCAGAAGCAAGGGAAGATCAAGGTGAGGTAGAGCTTGCTGCTAAAAAAGATAAGGCTCCGATCTATATAACAAATGAAGAAATTCTCAGTGATTTGCACATGCATACGACGTGGAGCGATGGAGCTCACTCGATTGAGGATATGGCGGAAACAGCAAGAAAAAGAGGGTATGAGTATATCGCCATAACCGATCATTCAAAGTATTTAAGAGTTGCTAACGGACTATCGGTTGAGCGTTTAAAAGAACAACATGAAAAGATTCGAAAATTAAACAAACAATATGATGACTTTACGATTTTAACAGGAATTGAAATGGATATTTTGCCTGATGGTACACTTGATTATGAAGATGACATCCTTGCTGAAGTGGACTTTGTCATTGCTGCGATCCATTCGTCCTTTCAACAGGACAGGGAAATGATCATGAAGCGATTAACCACTGCACTAAAGAACAAACATGTTGATTTAATCGCTCATCCAACAGGTCGACTGCTTGGTCGTCGCGACGGCTATAATGTAGATGTGGAATTGCTCATTCAATTGGCAAAAGAAACAAATACTGCACTTGAGTTAAATGCTAATCCGCATCGTTTAGATTTATCTGCTTATTGGGTTAAAAAAGCAGAAGAAGCTGGTGTTATTCTGGCCATTAACACAGATGCACATAGCAAGGAATCATTAGAATTAATGGATTATGGAACCGCTGTAGCTAGAAAGGCTATGCTTCCATCAGATTCAGTGATGAATACGTGGTCGCTAAAAAAAATGCAAAACTATCTTCGTCGATAGATGGGTTAAACAAGGGGAATGAAAATGAAATATGATTGTATTGTTGTAGGTGCAGGCTCCATGGGGATGGCTGCTGGTTATTATATAGCAAAGCAAGGGAAGAAGGTTCTACTAATTGATTCACAAGATCCTCCTCATGCGTTTGGAAGCCACCATGGTGAAACGCGTATTATTCGCCATGCATATGGGGAAGGGAGTGGCTATGTTCCATTAGCGCTTAGAGCACAAGAACTCTGGAACGAACTAGAACAGGAGTCAGGGAGAAATTTGTTTCGTCAGACTGGCGTATTAAGTGTTGGTGAATCAGAATCTGTCTTTATGAAAGAATTAATCAAAAGTGCTGAAACGTTCTCGTTGTCACTTGAAACTTTAGACAAATCTCAAATAGAAAATCGATGGAGAGGGATAACCGTCTCTTCTAACTATATAGGTTGTTATGAACGCAATTCTGGTGTGTTGTTTCCCGAAGCATGTTTAAAGGCTTACCGAGAACTAGCTATTAAACATGGTGCCGAGGTTCTCCCATATACGGAAGCTAAACATATAAACCTTCATGCAAATACGGTAGAAGTAAAGAGCAATAAAGATACTTATTACGGGGAGTGCCTGGTAATTAGTGGAGGAGCTTGTTCAAAAAAAATTCTTACAAATTTAGGTTTAAACCTACCACTTCAACCGGTTCGAAAAACCTTTGCTTGGTTTGACTCCAATGAGGATTTATACAGATCTGAAAACTACCCAGCTTTTGCATTTGATGTTCCTGAAGGGATGTATTATGGATTTCCAAGTTTTCAAGGTTCTGGTTTGAAAGTGGGACGTCATGACGGTGGATTATTAGTCGATCCAACAAATGTAAACAGAGACTTCAGTTCATTCCCTGAAGATGAAGAAGATTTAAGAACGTTTCTCGCTACATATATGAAGAAAGCAAACGGTCAGTTGAAGCAAGGAAAGGTATGTCTATATACAAAAACACCAGATGAAGACTTTATTATTGACTATCATCCAAAACATAGCAATGTTGTAATAGCAGCTGGCTTTTCAGGGCATGGATTTAAGTTTGCAAGTGCTATTGGCGAAATGATGAGTCAAATGATTTTGAATCAGAAAATAAAACAAGATTTCTCGATGTTTTCGATGAAACGTTTTAAGGATATTATTATTAAATAAGGCAGTATGAGTTGGTCCTTAAAAAGGTGAAGGAGTTACGTAAATGGAACGAGTATTACGAGTGTTAGAATTCGAAAAAATGAAGAAACAACTGCTCGACCATGTGTCATCTTCTCTAGGAAGACAGAAAATTGAAGCATTAAAACCGTCTACCAATATAGAAGAAGTTCGCAAATGGCAGCAGGAAACAGCAGAGGGGACGAAAGTTCTAAGATTAAAGGGGCAGGCACCACTTGGTGGAATTACAGATGTGGCAGCAAATGCGAAGAGGGCAAAAGTAGGCGGAGCACTTTCTGCAACGGAGTTAATCGCGATTGCAAGTACGATTTATGGAGGACGTAGACTCAAGAAGTTTATCCATACAATGGTAGAAGAAGAGGAGATTGCTTTACCACTTCTTAATGAGTATGCAGAGCAAATCGAGCCATTAACGGACGTTGAACGTGAAATTAAGCAATGCATAGATGATAATGGCCATGTACTTGATTCGGCTAGCTCAGAACTTCGAACGATTCGTCAACAAGTTCGAAGTTATGAATCCTCCGTCCGTTCGAAATTAGAGAGCATCACGCGATCTTCTAGTACACAGAAAATGTTATCAGACGCTATCGTGACAATCCGAAATGATCGCTTTGTGATTCCGGTGAAACAAGAGTATCGAAGTTCATTTGGAGGAATCGTTCATGACCAATCTGGTTCTGGAGCAACGCTTTTTATCGAGCCGCAAGCAATCGTGACACTAAACAATCAATTACGTGAAGCGAAAGTCAAAGAAAAGCTAGAGATTGAACGTATTTTAGCTCTGCTTTCGACTCAAGTAGCTGAAGTGGCAGATTTCCTTTTGCATAACCTCACTGTTCTTGCAGTTCTTGATTTTATCTTTGCCAAAGCAAGGTATGCTAAGCAAATAAAAGCAACAGAACCAATATTAAATGAAGATGGCTTTATGTATTTAAAAAAGGCACGCCATCCATTATTAGAAGAGGATGAAGTCGTTCCTATTGATGTTGAACTTGGTGGCCAATATCGTTCCTTAATTATTACAGGTCCAAATACAGGAGGAAAGACGGTCACTTTAAAGACGGTTGGTTTGCTTACTCTTATGGCACAAGCAGGTATACATGTGCCAGTTGAAGAAGAGTCTGAAGTGGCTGTTTTTAAACAGGTGTTTGCTGATATTGGCGATGAACAATCAATTGAGCAGAGCTTAAGTACATTCTCTTCTCATATGACGAACATAGTGGACATTTTAGATAAAGTTGATTTTCAAAGTTTGGTTCTCTTTGATGAATTAGGAGCAGGGACAGACCCAACGGAAGGGGCTGCTCTAGCCATTTCTATTTTAGATGACGTTTATAACCGCGGAGCATGCGTTGTTGCAACAACACACTACAGCGAGTTAAAAGGCTATGCTTATAATCGTGAAGGAGCGATTAATGCTAGTGTAGAATTTAATGTTGAAACGTTAAGACCGACTTATCGTCTATTAATAGGAGTTCCAGGACGAAGCAATGCATTTGCGATTTCAAGAAGACTTGGACTTGATGAAAGAGTGATCGAAAAAGCAAAAGAGCAAATTGACAGCGAAACAAATCAAATTGAGAAAATGATTTCTTCTCTTGAAACAAGTCAAAAATCAGCTGAAAGTGAGAGAGAGGAAGCAGAATCACTCCGACTAGAAGCGGAAAAGCTACGAGCTGATCTCATTAAAGAATTAGAGAGTTTAGAAGAGGAGAAGGAACGAATCTTTAGAGAAGCAGAAGAAAAGGCTGAGAAAGCTGTTAAAAATGCAAAGGAAGAAGCAGAGCTTATTATTTTAGAACTTCGGGAAATGCAAAAAGAAGGCCTTTCTGTTAAAGAACATCAGATTATTGATGCAAAGAAACACTTGGAGCAAGCTACACCAAAATTAACTTCTAAGCAAAAGAAAATAAAGAAAGACGCGGCTAAATCCAACCAGAAGATTCAAGCTGGAGATGAAGTCAAAGTACTTAGTTTTGGTCAAAAAGGGTTTGTCGTAGACAAAATCAATGACAATGAATTCCAAGTACAAATGGGTATCATGAAAATGAAAGTAAAGAAAGATGACCTACAACTTCTTGATCGACCAAAGCCAGTTGAAACGAAACCTCTTGCCATGATTCGGGGCGGGGAATCTCATGTGAAATCTGAATTGGATTTACGTGGTAAGCGATTTGAAGAAGCCATGCTCCTTGTCGAAAAATACATCGATGATGCGTTGCTCGCTGGTTATCATCAAGTTTCAATCATTCACGGTAAAGGGAGTGGGGCTCTTCGTAAAGGGGTAAAGCAGTTACTTAAAAAGCACCCGCAAGTTAAAGGTGAGCGTGATGGAGGAATGAATGAAGGCGGACTCGGAAACACCGTGGTTGAATTAAAATAAGAGAGGCGAAAACGAATGGACGTATTATTTGAATATGAATGGATTCGAACAATAGCCTATTATAGTGTTTCTTTGCTTGCTCTTATTTTATTTTTAGCGATTTTTGAAATCGTAACAAGCTATCGAAACTGGTATGAAATTAAAAATGGGAATATTGCCGTAGCTCTAGCAACGGGAGGAAAGATCTTTGGGATGGCTAATATTTTCAGGCATTCAATTGAGCATTCAGATTCTCTTCTCACCATGCTTGGGTGGGGAGTACTCGGGTTTCTCTTATTGCTGTTTAGTTATTTTATGTTTGAATTTTTAACTCCAAGCTTCAAGGTTGATGAGGAAATTCAACGTGATAATCGTGCAGTTGGCTTCATTGCTATGATCATATCGGTTGGCTTATCTTATGTTATAGGAGCAAGTATTATTGGACGCTAGTAAATGGTTTAATTCTAAGTGAAGTATGATTTCTTGAACACAGGAAAAGGAGTTATAAGTAGTGGAGTTATTAATGAAAATTTTATATGTCAGTTGTGGGGTATTTATTTTAGCGGGCATCATATTTATGATTTTTTATGCTCCATAAAAAAGAAGCTAGTGCAAAAGTAACAATATTTTTTTGGCAGACTACGACAATGTGGTCTGCTTTTTCAATAATTCATATTAAATCAAGAGCCTGCAGAAGGGAATTTTGTGTGAGATTGCACTATTTTAATTGAAATTTGACGAAAGAGCGGAATTTTCAAAAAAAATGATTCAATATTGTAAGCGATTACAATAGAATGGAGGTAGAGGAGATTGAACTATGAGAAAGGAGTAAGCTTATTTTGGTGAGGAGGAGATAGCAATGACAACGATTGATAAGATTTGGCTTGATCAGTATCCTGAGGAAGTGCCACACTCCATTGAGTATGATGAGAACTGTTTACATGATTATTTGCAAAGATCAGCAAAGAACTATCCAAACCATGTTGCTCTTCATTTTTTAGGCAAAGAAATGACCTTTACCGAACTATACACCGAAGCAAAGAGGTTTGCTAATCAATTACAATCTATTGGTGTAAAAAAGGGGGATCGTGTTGCGATTATGCTCGCAAACTGTCCACAAGGAGTTATTAGTTATTATGGAGCACTCATGATTGGTGCTATCGTTGTTCAGACAAACCCTCTTTATGTAGAGCGAGAGCTGGAGCATCAATTGATTGATTCAGGAGCAAAAGTCATCGTTTGTCTAGATCTTGTATTTCCCAAAGTGCAAAAAGTACGGTCGAAAACGAATCTAGAGTATGTCATCGTCACGAGCATTAAAGACTATCTACCATTTCCCAAAAACTTACTCTATCCGCTTGTTCAAAAGAAAAAAACTGGCATAAAAGTTGATGTTGTCTACGATAAACATACAATGTCCTTTAAACCTTTTATAAAGGTAGGAAAAACAACGGACGTGAAGGTTGAGGTGGATCCTGTCTGTGATTTAGCCCTTCTTCAATATACTGGCGGAACAACAGGACCAGCCAAAGGAGTTATGCTCACTCATCAAAACCTTGTCGTGAATACGATCCAATGTATTCATTGGACATATAAGACAACTGCTGGAGAAGAAAAGGGCTTAGCGGCTTTGCCATTTTTTCATGTGTACGGAATGACCGTAAGTATGAATTTAGGTATTATGAATGGGTATACAACGGTTATTCTGCCAAAATTTGAACCGAAAGATGTCTTGAAAGCAATTGAAAAAGAGAAAATTACGTTGTTTCCAGGAGCTCCAACGATGTATATTGCTCTTATCAATCACCCTGATATTAAAGACCATGATTTATCATCGATCAAAGCATGTTTAAGTGGAGCAGCCCCTTTGCCGTTAGAAGTACAGCAGAAATTTGAAGAGCTAACTGGCGGAAAACTTGTTGAAGGATATGGATTAACCGAAACATCCCCTGTTGCCATAGCAACACCAATTTGGGGAAAACGCAAGTCGGGAAGTATTGGTCTGCCTTGGCCTGACACAGAAGCGGTTATAATATCGGCAGAAACAGGAGAACGAGCCGATATTGGTGAAGTAGGAGAGATTGCGATACGAGGGCCTCAAGTCATGAAAGGCTATTGGAACCGCCCAGAAGAAACGGCAAAAGTATTTAAAGATGATTGGTTTCTTACAGGCGACATGGGGTACATGGATGAAGAAGGTTATTTTTATATCGTTGATCGAAAAAAGGATATGATCATCGCGGGTGGATTTAATATCTATCCTAGAGAGATTGAGGAAGTGTTATATGAACATGAGGCAGTTCAAGAAGCGGTTATAATTGGAGTGCCTGATGAGTATCGCGGAGAGACGGTAAAAGCGTTTATTGTCCGAAAAGAAGGTAGTTCTCTTACGGAGAAAGAATTAAATGACTATTGCCGAAAGCACCTAGCAGCATTTAAAGTACCAAGGTTATATGAATTTCGTGATGAACTACCAAAAACATTAGTTGGAAAAATCCTTCGTCGCGTACTTGTAGAAGAAGAGAAACAAAAGCAAGCATTAGAACAAACAGTCATTAATGAGTAAAAGTAATAGGTCTGTCCCAAAAAACGGGGCAGACCTTCGTTTTTGTAAAGGAAATTAAAAACGATCTTAACCTGTAGATCAGTGAAAGTATATTCAAAGCTTTCAAACAAAACCGCTTTGCGGATTTGTTCTTATAAATGAGGATTCTGCTGGGCTATTTGTTCTTCACCAAACATCTCAATCACACTGTCACTTTTGTAATGGATTTGAACGAGCCCATGGTCCTTGGCGAAATGGTAAATGGTATCATCTACTCGAACAGGAAGGGTTGTAAGTTCTTGACCATCTGTAAGTGTTACTTTATCGCGCTCATTTGTAGATGAAAAATATTCGATGTCTGCATTCGGTTCTTTAACCTTGTATTGTTCAAGTATTTCAAATGCAGAAATACCATTCTCGAGTTGGCTATGAATCGATTCAAATTCTTCACTTTCTTCTCTATAATCATGCGTTATGGCAACCTTATTTTCCTCTTCAACTATTTCTAGAATTCGATAAAAGGCTACTGCTTGCCCTTGATGTCCATGGGCGAGAACAAATGGTTCGTTCGTTGCAAGAAAGGTCATCCCTTCACCTAAACCAGTTCCCTCATGATACATATCATAATCAGTAAAGGGTTGATATGTATGGATGATTTCAGTTAAAGAAATTTCACCTTCTTTCATCTCACCGTCTCGCTCACCTTGCTCTGCTTCTTCTTCTACATCAGGAATTGACACAGTTTCGTTATCATCAGTAGGACTTGGTTTAGTCAGATTTTCTAACTGACATCCAAAGAGTAGAAGACAAGAAAGCACAACTAAATAAAACAAGTGTTTCATCATAAATCACCTCATTAACTAGTATTTCACAAGAAAAAACTCTGAAACCTATGAGTTAGAATGAATTTTTTTTAAAAATAGTAAAAAGCTATAGGAAAATGAATGGATATTCATTACAATAGAGAAGAGAGGATAGCTTTTATTTGAAAGGAGAGTTTAAGGAGGGTATTTGTTTGATTAATGTAATTGAGAAACGGTGGATAACACATTATCATGATAAAATTCCAACTACAATTGAATACCCAGCAGTAGGTTTACATGAATTGGTAGAGGAAGCTGCCAAACGTTTTCCGAATCATTTGGCCCTTGAATTCTTAGGGAAATCACTAACGTATCAGGAATTTGATCAATCTGTCAGACGGTTTTCAAACAATCTGCAATTATTAGGTTTGAAAAAAGGGGATCGAGTAGCTATTATGCTACCAAACTGTCCTCAAGGAGTAATTGCTTATTTTGCAACATTAATGGCAGGAGGAGTTGTTGTTCAAACAAACCCTTTGTATGTGGAAAGAGAAATCGAGCATCAATTAGTTGATTCAGGTGCAAAGATGATGATTTGTCTTGATTTATTGTATTCGAAAGTGATGAAAGTAAAGAATTCAACTGTACTCGAACACATTCTTGTAACCGCTATCAAAGATTACCTCCCCTTTCCAAAAAATTTGCTTTATCCATTTATTCAAAAAAAGAACACGGGGATGAAAATCAACGTCGAGTATAATGAAACGACACATCTATTTGTAAAGCTAGTCAGTACTGGGGTAGATAAAAGGCCAACTGTTCAGATTGACCCAAAAGAAGATTTAGCTCTCTTGCAGTATACAGGTGGGACAACAGGAGTGGCAAAAGGAGTGATGCTAACTCATGAAAATGTCATTGCAAACACTCTTCAAACACGCCATTGGATGTACAAAATGGAAGAAGGAAAAGAAAGAGCTCTTGCAGTGCTTCCTTTCTTTCACGTCTATGGCATGACAGCATGTATGAATTTAAATTTAATCATGGGGAATACATTGTACATAGTTCCTCGCTTTGAACCGAAACAAGTATTAAAGATTATCGAGGAAAAGAAAATTACGTCTTTCCCAGGTGCGCCGACTATGTATATCGGATTAATTAATCATCCAGATATTACAAACTATAACTTATCTTCAATTAAAACATGCATAAGCGGCTCGGCATCGCTGCCATTTGAAATACAGGAGCGATTTGAGGAGCTTACAGGAGGGAAGCTAGTCGAAGGGTATGGTTTAACTGAAGCTGCTCCAGTTACTCATTGTAATTTGGTTTGAGGAGAGCGGAGGAAAGCGAGCATTGGTTTGCCTTGGCCAGATACAGACGCTATCATTTTGTCGATGGATTCAGGAGAACCTGCAAAAGTAGGCGTAGTAGGCGAATTGGCCGTACGAGGTCCTCAAGTCATGAAGGGCTATTGGAATCGTCCAGAAGAAACAGATGCCGTTATGAAAGATAATTGGCTCTTAACTGGTGATATGGGATATATGGATGAAGATGGTTTCTTTTATATTGTCGATCGTAAAAAAGATATGATAATAGCTGGAGGATTCAACATTTATCCTCGTGAAATTGAGGAGGTGCTCTATAACCATTCAGACGTACAAGAAGCCGTTGCTATAGGCATTCCAGATGAATACCGTGGAGAGACAGTGAAGGTATTTATTGTGAAAAAAGAAGGGGCTAGTTTGACAGAAGAGCAATTAAATGCCTATTGTCGGAAATATCTAGCGGCTTACAAAGTCCCGCGTAAGTATGAGTTTAGAAAGGAACTACCGAAAACGATGGTAGGGAAGATTTTAAAAAGAGTGTTAGTTGAAGAAGAAAAGAAATTAGGGTGAATTTTTCTAATATTTAAGGTAGGTCATTGACAGTCTCATTCTTTTTAACTAAAATAAAAGGTATGAATGAATATTCATTCATTGAAAAGGAGAGACGACAGTGGGAAAGAAAAAAGGACCTAAATACAACCAGATTATAGAAGCAGCTGTGAAAGTGATTGCTAATCATGGGTACCATCAAGCACAAGTATCAAAAATTGCTAAAGAGGCTGGAGTGGCTGATGGGACCATCTACTTATATTTTGAGAACAAAGAAGATATATTGACATCGTTATTTGAAGAGAAAATGGGTGATTTCGTTCGTAAAATTCGTGACCGCATGACTCCAAACTTATCGATCGAGGAAAAATTTTTACTTTTAATCACGATGCACTTTGAACAGCTCCAAGCAGACAAACACCTTGCGATTGTCACACAGCTTGAATTACGCCAGTCAAATACAGAGCTTCGTCAGAAGATTAATGAGATTTTAAAAGATTACCTGCTATTGCTAGAAGAATTATTAACGGAAGGAAAAAGCAGCGGCTATTTCCAAGCAGATCTTGATAATCGTCTAGCTCGTCAAATGGTTTTTGGTACATTAGATGAGGTTGTGACAAATTGGGTAATGAAAGATTGTAAATATAATTTAGAATCATCAGCGAAACCAGTACACAAAATGCTCATGCGTGGGTTTCGTGCATAACGATTGGGAGAGGAGCGAAGAATGTGCAATTTTTCACTGTGAAAGTTGAAGAAAGGGTTGCTGTCATTACGTTAGAAAAGCCGCCAGCAAATGCTCTTTCAAGTGCTGTCCTAATAGAACTTGATCAAGTACTTTCTGAATTGGAAGGCAATGAAGACGTTCACGTTCTCTTATTATATGGCAAAGGACGATTTTTTGCAGCCGGGGCTGACATTAAAGAATTTACAAGTGTGAAAAATGGAGCAGAATTCGCAAAGATGGCACGAAATGGTCAACAATTGTTTGATCGAATCGAAGAATTTCAGAAACCAATTATAGCTTGCATACACGGAGCAGCTTTGGGAGGTGGGTTAGAGCTTGCGATGGCATGTCATATGAGACTAGCAACGGAGGATGCTAAGCTTGGGTTACCAGAACTTCAACTCGGTCTAATCCCAGGTTTTTCTGGAAGTCAACGCCTCCCTCATCTTGTTGGAACAGCTAAAGCGACAGAAATGCTGTTAACGAGCGATCCGATTACCGGTTCTGAAGCGAAAATGGTTGGGCTTGTTAATCAAGTTTATTCCGAGGATGTTCTCTTAGAAGAAGCCAAAAAGCTTGCAAAGAAAATTGCTGAGAAAAGCAGAGAATCTGTTAAGGCTACCCTTGAACTATTACGTTACAATTATCCACGATCCCATAAAGAGGGTTCGATTCGTGAAGCCGAGTTATTCGGTCAAGTATTTGATTCTCCTGATGGAAAGGAAGGAATTGCTGCCTTTATTGAAAAGCGTTCACCAACATTTAATAAGTAAGAAATGTCTAGTACATTGAACATTACTTTTATTAGGAGGGACGAATATGAATATATTTGTCATGATGAAACGCACTTTTGATACAGAAGAGAAGATTACAATTAGTGGTGATCGAATTGATGATAGCGGAGCAGAGTTTATTATCAATCCATACGATGAATACGCAATTGAAGAAGCAATTGTACTACGTGATAAACATGGTGGAGAGGTTACAGTTATTACAGTTGGAGAAGAAGAAGCTGAGAAAGAGCTTCGCACAGCACTAGCAATGGGAGCTGATAAAGCTGTTTTAATTGATAGTGAAGAGGTAGATGAGCTCGATCAATATACAACAGCAACTCTTCTTGCAACTTATTTAAAAGATCAAGAATTGGACATTGTGTTAGCTGGAAATGTCGCTGTTGATGGTGGATCTGGTCAAGTTGGACCTAGAGTGGCAGAACTGTTAGCCATTCCACAAGTAACCACGATTACAAAGGTAGAAGTTCAAGGTAGAGTCGCTACGATTCGAAGAGATGTAGAGGGCGATGAGGAAACGATTGAAGTTGAACTTCCTGTGTTATTGACGGCTCAACAAGGGTTAAATGAACCGAGGTATCCGTCTTTGCCAGGGATAATGAAGGCGAAGAAAAAGCCATTAGAAAGGTTAGATTTAGATGACCTTGATCTAGAAGAAGATGATGTAGAAGCCAAAACAACAACAGTGGAAATCTTCTTGCCTCCTGAAAAGCAAGCTGGAAAGATTCTCAAAGGTGATGCAGCAACTCAAGTAAAAGCGCTTGTCTCATTACTTAAAACTGAAGCGAAAGTAATATAAGAGATTTATCCAAAAGGGCGTTTTTCCCTTTTGGATAAATCAGAGACCGCAATGAGCGAAGCCGCTGCAAGGTTTTAAGTCTACTATGAGTGATTTTCTCATAGTAAACGTGCAGCGAGTGAAGCCATTGCCTAAATTTCTCAGTGAGAAATTATTCGAAAATCAAGAAGGGCGTTTTTCCCTTTTGGATAAATCAGAGACCGCAATAAGCGAAGCGCTGGATAATTAGTAACAATGGGCTTTATACACATATAAATAGGAGGGGTATTCATGGCTAAAAAAATAGTGGTCGTCGGGGAAGTTCGAGATGGAGAATTACGGAATGTTTCATTTGAAGCGATTGCAGCTGGTAAGACAGTGGCTGACGGTGGGGAAGTTGTCGGTGTCTTGTTAGGTGAAAATGTAAGCGGTTTATCTGAAACACTGATTCACTATGGAGCTGATCGTGTCGTTGTGGTCAATCATAAAGACTTAAAAAGTTATACGACTGATGCGTATCAACAAGCATTGTTGCAAGTATTCGATGTAGAAAATCCTGAAGTGGTTATACTTGGACATACCGCTATAGGAAAAGATGTTACGCCTCGTCTTGCGATGAAAGCTAACGCAGGTTTGATATCAGATGCTGTTGCAATTGAAGTAGAAGCTGGTAAACCTATATTTACTAGGCCTATTTACTCGGGGAAAGCTTTTGAAAAGAAGAAAGTAAATGAAGGAGTAGTGTTTGCGACAATTCGTCCAAACAACATAGCAGCACTTGACATAGATCCTTCTCGCAGCGGCGATGTCTCTACTTTGACAGTTGATATAAAGGACCTTAGAACGACGATACGTGATGTTGTTCGTAAAGCAACGGGTGGTGTTGACTTATCAGAAGCCAACGTCATTGTAGCTGGAGGGCGTGGTGTAAAGAGCAAAGAAGGATTTGGACCCCTAAAAGAACTCGCAGACCTACTAGGTGGTGCTGTTGGAGCCTCGCGTGGAGCTTGTGATGCCGACTACTGCGATTATGGACTTCAAATTGGTCAAACAGGGAAAGTTGTTACTCCTGACCTATATTTTGCGATTGGTATTTCAGGCGCTATTCAGCACTTAGCAGGAATGTCGAATTCGAAGGTCATTGTTGCCATTAATAAAGACCCAGAAGCGCCGATCTTTGAAGTGGCTGATTATGGTATCGTTGGAGACTTGTTTGAAATTGTCCCGATATTAACGCAAGAATTAAAAAACAGCTTAGTATCAAACTAATAACTGTCAAGGAGGAGGTGAAGACCTTCTCTTTTTCATTGCCGCCTATTAATCACAGGCGAATGACAAAGAGGCAATAGGGGAAAGTATGAAAGGTAGAAATGTAAGAAGTGTCGACACACTTTTAAATAAAACTACACGTAACTAAAGATATTTCCAAGCTTTTTTAAGGGAGATTCGAATTTTCTCAAGCAACTTATTCGCCAGCAGGAAAACTGTTTGGTATAATCGTTTTGAATTCAAAAAGTAAAACATGAGGAGGCTATAAATATGGCGATCGTAAAAGTAACTGATCAAACATTCGCATCTGAAACTAGTGAAGGTGTTGTACTTGCAGATTTCTGGGCACCGTGGTGCGGACCTTGTAAAATGATTGCTCCAGTCCTTGAAGAGTTAGATTCTGAAATGGGCGATAAAGTAAAAATTGCTAAACTTGATGTAGATGAAAATCAAGAAACAGCTGGAAAGTACAGCGTTATGAGTATCCCCACACTTCTTGTTTTTAAAGATGGTCAAGTGGTTGATCAAGTTGTTGGTTTCCAACCAAAAGAAGCATTAGCTGAACTGCTTAATAAACATCTATAAAAGGCTTTTAAACGTAAACTAAGATAAGGAACTGCTTTCTCTTTGAGGAAGTAGTTTTTTTGTTTTACTACTTCCAGTTTTTCTGACTTGCATTTCAAGCTCTTTTGGATAAACAATAGAAAGAGAGGTGGAAATGGGATGAGCCAGATTAAAGAGAAATTATTAATTCTTCCAGATCAGCCTGGCTGCTATTTAATGAAGGATCGCCAGGGTACGATCATCTATGTAGGAAAAGCAAAAGTATTGAAAAACCGAGTTCGGTCTTATTTTACAGGATCACATGATGGCAAGACACAGCGTCTTGTTAGTGAAATTGCCGACTTTGAATATATTGTTACATCGTCAAACATTGAAGCGTTAATTCTAGAAATGAATTTAATAAAAAAGCACGATCCGAAGTACAATGTCATGTTAAAAGATGATAAATCATACCCCTATCTAAAAATTACGAATGAAGACCACCCGAGACTTATTACAACAAGACAAGTAAAGAAAGATGGAGGCAAGTATTTTGGACCTTATCCAAATGCAGGGGCTGCTAATGAGACAAAGAAGCTCCTTGATCGTCTTTATCCATTAAGGAAATGTCGAACACTCCCCGATAAAGTATGTCTCTATTATCACATTGGTCAGTGTTTAGCACCATGTGTGGCTGAGGTTTCGAAAGAGCAGAATCAAGTGTTGGTTCAAGAGATAACGAAATTTCTTCGTTCTGGTCATGATGAAATTAAAGGACAGCTTACTGAGAAAATGATGAAAGCTGCTGAAGAAATGAATTTTGAGCGTGCAAAGGAAATTCGTGATACGCTTCAACATATGGATACGGTCATTCAGAAGCAAAAAATGATGATTGGTGATCTCGTTGATCGTGATGTATTCGGATTTTCGTACGATAAAGGCTGGATGTGTGTTCAAGTGTTCTTTATTCGACAAGGGAAATTGATTGAACGCGATGTTTCGATTTTTCCTTTTTATAAAGATGCCCCAGAAGACTTAATGACGTTTATAGGGCAATTTTATATGAAAAAAGAACATATTAAACCGACAGAAATTATACTACCAGATGATGTAGACTTGGAATTGATGGAACAATTATTAGAAGTGAGGGCACATCACCCGAAACGAGGAAAGAAAAAAGAGTTACTTGATCTTGCGAATCAAAATGCTGCGATTGCATTGAAAGACAAATTTTCGTTAATTGAACGAGATGAAGAAAGAACGATTAAAGCAGTTGAACGGTTAGGAGAAGCAATGGGTATTGCTACTCCTTATCGAGTCGAAGCGTTTGATAACTCGAATATACAAGGAACAGACCCAGTTTCAGCAATGGTTTCATTTGTTGATGGTAAACCAAGTAGAAAAGATTATCGGAAATACAAAATAAAATCAGTAGAAGGCCCAGATGATTATGGATCGATGCGTGAAGTGATTCGACGGCGTTATGTTCGGCTGTTAAAGGAGTCTCTCCCTTTACCTGATCTCATTGTTATTGATGGTGGAAAAGGGCAAATTGCAGTCGCCCAAGAAGTGATTGCCGATGAACTTGGTTTATCAATTCCAGTTTGTGGACTAGCAAAAGATGAAAAGCATCGAACATCACAATTGTTGATGGGAGATCCGCCTGTACTCGTACCACTTAAACGTGACAGTCATGAATTTTATTTGCTGCAACGAATTCAAGATGAAGTGCACCGATTTGCAATTACGTTTCATCGACAAACTCGCAGTAAGACATTTTTCAAATCAGCGCTCGATGATATTCCTGGAGTTGGAGAAAAGCGAAAACGTCAGCTTTTAAAACACTTTGGATCAGTGAAAAAAATAAAAGAAGCGACGGTTGAAGATTTAACACAGCTTGCGATTCCAGAAAAAGTAGCAGAGACGATTATTGAGACGTTAAAAGAAAAAGGGTAAAAGTTATAACAAAAAGGGAAAAATCGGAGGCCGCTGAAAAGGTAAAAAGCAACCTTTTTTAGTGGCCTTAAAGGTCGTCCCTTTAATCATAAAGAGTGCGAACCTGCGGCAATGGCTCCACACGCCGTGCGCCTTTTGAGAAAAGCGCTCAAAAGGCTTAAAAGATAACGTCGGCTCCGCACATTGCTTCGATTTATAAACAAAAAGGAAAGGTCGTCCCTTTTTGTTTATAAATCTCTCTTGCGTGTTTTTAAATCCTTTGCTAAAATGTAAATCAATTGAATATGCCACACTTCAAATGAAGTGATTGGTAGAGGAGCGAAGACTAAGAGTACACTTTCGGAGGTATGAGAACCGTTGATGAAAGTTGAAAGGGGAATTCGCCGAAGTGCAAGAACAGTCTCATCTTTCTTGTGCTGGACCTATGTTGAAGAAGCATAGGGCTGTCACATGCCTACACCCAATTGGTATGTGGAGAACTATCTCACGAGAGAACAAGGGAGCAGTGTGGTACCGGACTGGTATGACTAGCAACAGTGAGGGGTTTTCCTTATTGTTGCTTTTTTGCATTCCATTATCCCCGTGAGGAATAAGGAGAGGACGCGGAAAATGGCAAGGATAGTACAGAAATATGGCGGAACATCAGTAGGATCAGTAGAGAGAATCAAGCATGTGGCATCAAGAGTGGAACAGTCTGTTAAAGAGGGCCATGAACTTATTGTTGTCGTATCTGCAATGGGGAAATCAACGGATGAACTTGTATCATTAGCAAATCAAATTACCGGCACCCCGAGTAAGAGAGAAATGGATATGCTTCTTTCAACAGGAGAGCAAGTTACGATCTCTTTATTAACAATGGCGCTTCATGAGTGTGGAATTGAAGCTGTTTCATTGACGGGATGGCAAGCTGGCATGGTAACGGAAGCGAGTCATGGCAATGCAAGAATTTCATCTATTAACAATGAACGAGTAGAAGCAGAGCTTGCTAAAGGAAAAGTAGTTATTGTAGCAGGCTTTCAAGGCATAAGTGAGAATAGTGAAATTACAACGCTCGGACGCGGGGGCTCAGATACAACTGCAGTCGCTCTAGCTGCTTCATTAAAAGCTAGTCGCTGTGATATTTATACAGATGTAACAGGGGTATTTACCACTGATCCACGTTATGTGAAGAAAGCAAGAAAATTACACTCTATTTCATACGATGAAATGTTAGAGATGGCGAACCTTGGTGCGGGAGTGTTGCATCCGCGTGCAGTGGAATTTGCGAAAAATTATAAAGTGCCACTAATGGTGGCATCGAGTATGGAAGAAGTTTGTGGTACGTTAATCGAGGAGGAAGTTTCAATGGAACAAAATTTGGTCGTACGTGGTATTGCATTTGAGAATGATGTGACGAAAGTGACAGTGAGGGGCTTACCAAACCGCATTGATACATTACCAAAATTATTTACGAAGCTATCAGAAAATCAAGTGAATGTTGATATTATCATTCAAAATCAATATGATGATGAGCACGTAAACATCTCATTTTCGATTACACAAAGCTCCTTAAAGGAGACACTTGTAGTTTTAGAAAAGTCAAAAGATAATTTACAATTTGCCGATGTTTCTTTTGAGGAAGGACTTGCTAAGGTTTCAATCATTGGTTCAGGTATGGTCTCTAACCCTGGTGTCGCTGCAAAAATGTTTGAAGTACTTGCACAGAATGATGTATTCGTAAAAATGGTGAGTACGTCAGAGATAAAAGTGTCTGTTGTTGTGAAAGAAGTAGACATGGTTCTTGCAGTGGAAATGCTTCATGAGCATTTTCAATTAGCAGGAGAAGTACGAGAGGTTGTTACAGTTTAACCTTATGCCAAAACTGTCAGCCCCTTTTGGTAATGAGATAGACGAAAAGGTTCGATGCCTTTTCGTCTATATTTTTGCTTGATAAGAAATGCTCCGAGGTTTGCGTTTGTTTTTTAGGTAAGAAAATAATAAGTGTGAATAATGATTTAAACGGTGAAGGTTTGTTCAAAGAGGTCTTTTTTGTTACTCGAAGTAGGACAATAGCCCTGCGATGCGTGCTTCTTTGGAGAAGAGCACACCTAAACGATTTAAGTCATAGTTCTACACATTGCTTCAAAAGAAAGCCGCATCGTTTTTCTTATTCAAACGGTGTCTTTTTTGTCTGTTTCGACTTTGATAAGGATTGTGCCTTTTTTTTCGGTATATGTCGCACCAGAGATACACTTGTTCCAAGTTTCCACTTGTTGGGCTAGGAAACCGGCTTCTAGCTGGTAACAACGTTGATCCGATTTGTTCATCCATGGACCACTAAGTTCAAAAAGTTGCTCTTGTTTCTTTTCTTTAAGTCTTGAGAGTGTTCCCCAATTCGCTTCTTCAAAAAAAGTGATTAGTTCTTCCACTGTCAAAACCGGGTATTTACGTGCAAGAGACTTTCCAACCCAATAAAGAATCGTATCATGGTCTTTACCTAGTAAATCTTTTAACACATCGTTGCGAATTAAATCATATCCAAATAGTTTTGTTTCTACTTCCATCGGGTGATGCACCTCTTCCATCCTCTTGTTAGTAATGACTAGTTCGTATGTCAAGTGATTTAACGTTATGTAGCCAATGGAGAAATTGGCGTAATATTAACGAATAAAATAGGGTCTGTTGTTTGCTTGTAAGAAACAATTGCGTGCTGCTTCTCTTATAGTTTTGATCATAAACGATGTTGCAATAGCGTACAAGCAAAATTAACAATCATCAATTTACGATAAGGAGAAAAGAAGATCAAATTAGGTAAGCTGTGATGTGAAAAGATTATCAGGAGGTGACTTTAGGACCTTGGAATTCATTTCCTTGTGATTCTAGCCTTGCTGTTTCTTAAATGATATACTTAAGCGCGAATGAACACGGAGGTACGTATCACATGAAATCAGGTCTAAATCAATTCCTTTCCCCATTTAGGGTTATTATTATCGCCTATATTATTGCAATGTTTGTCTTTAGCATATTGTTATATTTACCAATCTCTCATCTGCCAGGGGTAGATGTTTCGTATTCAGAGGCTTTATTTACATCTGTTAGTGCGGTAAGTGTTACCGGATTAACGGTTGTCAATGTTCCTGAAACATACAGTTACATAGGAATTATCTTTCTTGCATTGGCCATTCAACTAGGTGGAATTGGAATTATGACAATGGGGACGTTTGTATGGATGCTATTTGGTCGAAAAATTAACCTTTCGCAACGCATGCTTATAATGGTTGACCAAAATCAAAATACGTTTTCAGGTCTTGTTAATTTGATGCGAGGAATTTTATTTGTCGCTTTGATCATTGAATTAGTTGGTGCGCTTATACTTGGCACTTATTTTATCCGTTATTTTGATACGGTTGGACAAGCTTATTACCAAGGAGCGTTTGCATCATTAAGTGCATTTACGAATGCTGGGTTTGATGTGACAGGGGAATCCCTTCTTCCGTTTGTAAATGATTATTACGTGCAGTTTGTTGTCATTTTGTTGATTTTTGCTGGGGCAATTGGGTTCCCAGTTTTATTAGAACTAAGAGAGTACTTCTCAAAAAGAAATAATAATTTTAAGTTTAGTTTGTTTACGAAAATTACAACAACGACTTATTTTGCCGTGTTTATTATCGGTATTATCGGTATATGGGCGTTAGAGACTGGACATTATTACATTGGGTTAGAATGGCACCAGCAATTGTTTTATTCCGTATTTAATTCGGCAACAGCTAGAAGTGGTGGGCTTGCGATTATGGATGTTTCAGAATTAAATATTGGAACCTTGCTTTTTATTTCTGGACTTATGATTATTGGAGCAAGTCCTTCTAGTGTAGGTGGAGGAATACGAACGACTACCGTTGCTGTCATGTTTTTAACGATTCGTAGTTTTGCGCTAGGGAAAGACGATGTAAAAGTTTTTGGGAGAGAAATACACCCTGAGGATCGACAAAAAGCATTTATTGTTCTATCGGTATTCCTAATCATGCTATTTGCGGCTGTCACATTGATAGCTGCCTTTGAAGGGAGAAGTCAAATCAGTTTAATCTCTATTATCTTTGAAACAGCTTCAGCGTTTGGAACATGTGGTTTGTCAATGGGGATTACGCCTAATCTGTCATTTCCAAGTCAGTTCGTACTAATGATTCTTATGTTTATTGGACGAGTTGGATTAATAGCATTTTTATTCTCAATTAGAAAAAGGGAAACAAAAACACATTTCAAATATCCAACGGAAAGAATTATTATTGGATAAATTCACTAAAATATCTCAAAAGCCCTCATGGAAGGGCTTTTTTCTCTATCTGAAACCTTGAAGATTTGTATACGTTTTCTTGACGAGGGTACATGATGGGGGTACAATAAATTTGTCGGATTTTTTTCACAGAAACTTACTAAAAGTTTCATAATATTGTTACTTTCCAATTTTCTTTTAATTTAAAATTGGAAGGTTACAATATAATAAAAAAGATAGAAAAAAATCATAGTGTTAAAAAGTTTGGAAGGACAAAACATTTGTGGGGGGAAAAAAGTATGGCTGGTAATCGAGAGTATTTCAATCGTAAGTTACATTCATTGCTAGGTGTGATTCCAATCGGAATATTTTTAATTCAACACTTAGTAGTAAACCATTTTGCAACAAGAGGAGCAAGCGCATTTAATCAAGCTTCTCACTTCATGGAAAGTTTGCCTTTCCGTTATGCACTAGAAATTTTTATTATTTTTATCCCAATACTTTATCACGCAATATACGGTCTTTATATTGCTTTCCAGGCAAAAAACAATACAAGTCGTTATGGCTTCTTCCGTAACTGGATGTTTGTATTACAACGTATTTCTGGTGTAGTTCTATTAATATTCATTGCTTGGCATGTATGGGAAACAAGAATTGCCGCAGCTTTTGGGGCAGAAGTGAACTACGACATGATGGCTGATATTTTCAGCAATCCATTTATGATTGCATTTTATATTGTTGGTGTAGTTGCTGCAACGTTTCACTTTGCCAATGGTCTTTGGTCATTTGCAGTTTCATGGGGAATTACAGTGACACCTCGTTCACAACAAATTGCAACATATGTAACGATCGCGGTTTTCTTTGTATTAACATTCATTGGTATTAGAGCTATTCTAGCATTCGTTAATCCAGACTTAGCAAACATTTAAGGAGTGGGTCAATATGAGTAAAGGAAGAATTATTGTTGTCGGAGGCGGACTAGCTGGTCTGATGGCGACAATTAAAGCAGCAGAAAAAGGTGTACCCGTTGATCTATTCTCATTAGTTCCTGTAAAACGTTCGCACTCGGTTTGTGCACAGGGTGGAATTAATGGAGCGGTTAACACGAAAGGGGAAGGTGACTCTCCTTGGGAACACTTTGATGATACAGTTTATGGAGGGGATTTCTTAGCAAACCAACCTCCAGTAAAAGCAATGACAGAAGCGGCACCGGGAATCATTCACTTAATGGATCGTATGGGTGTTATGTTTAACCGTACACCAGAAGGTTTACTAGATTTCCGTCGTTTTGGTGGAACGCAACATCACCGTACAGCATTTGCAGGTGCAACAACAGGTCAGCAATTATTATATGCTCTTGATGAGCAAGTTCGTCGCCACGAAGTAAGTGGTCTTGTTACCAAGTACGAAGGCTGGGAATTCACTTCAGCGATCGTAGATGATGAGGGAACCTGTCGTGGAATTACAGCACAAGATTTGAAATCATCAGAGATCCGTAGCTTCCAAGGTGATGCAGTTATTATGGCTACTGGAGGACCTGGAATTATCTTTGGTAAGTCTACTAACTCCGTAATTAATACAGGCTATGCCGCAGCGAAGTTATATCAACAAGGGGTTCACTATGCAAATGGAGAATTTATTCAAATTCATCCAACCGCGATTCCTGGTGACGATAAACTTCGTCTAATGAGTGAATCTGCACGTGGTGAAGGTGGACGAGTATGGACGTATAAAGATGGTAAGCCTTGGTACTTCTTAGAAGAAAAGTATCCAGCTTACGGAAATCTAGTTCCTCGTGACATCGCTACACGTGAAATCTTTGATGTGTGTGTTGAGCAAAAGCTTGGAATTAACGGTGAGAACATGGTTTACCTTGACCTTTCTCATAAAGATCCAAAAGAACTTGATATCAAACTAGGTGGAATTATTGAAATCTATGAAAAATTCATGGGTGATGATCCTCGTAAAGTGCCTATGAAAATTTTCCCTGCTGTTCACTATTCTATGGGTGGTATGTGGATCGATTATGATCAAATGACGAACATCCCTGGATTGTTCGCAGCCGGAGAGTGTGATTATTCACAACATGGAGGAAATAGATTAGGAGCAAACTCACTTCTATCAGCTATTTATGGTGGAATGGTGGCAGGTCCTAAAGCGGTTGAATACATGAATGGCTTAGACAAAACAGCGGATGCTATGCCTACTTCTTTATTTGAGAATGAAGCAAAGAAAGAGCAGCAAGCTTATGATGATATCATGAAGATGGATGGAAAAGAAAATGCTTACATTCTTCACAAAGAACTAGGTGAATGGATGACAGATAATGTAACGGTAGTTCGTTACAATGATAAGCTACAAAAAACGGATGAGAAAATCCAAGAATTAATGGAACGCTTTAAAAACATTAATATCAATGATACAGCGAAGTGGAGCAACCAAGGTGCCTCATTCACTCGTCAGCTAGACGGAATGTTAAGTTTGGCACGTGTGATCACGCTTGGAGCTTACAACCGAAATGAAAGCCGTGGAGCTCATTATAAGCCTGATTTCCCAGAGCGTAATGATGAAGAGTTCTTGAAGACAACGAAGGCTACATTTAACCCAGCGAAAAATGGCCCTGACTTTTCATGGGAAGAGGTTGATACGTCACTTATTAAGCCTCGTAAACGTGACTACTCACAAAAAAAGCAAGGAGCTGCTAAATCATGAGTGAAAAAACAATTAAATTCAATGTAACACGTCAAGATGACCCGAATAGTGCTCCTTATGTTGAGGAGTTTGAGGTACCGTACCGTCAAAATATGAACGTCATTTCTGCATTAATGGAGTTCCGTCGTAACCCTGTTAATACAAAAGGGGAACAAACAACTCCAGTTGCCTGGGACATGAATTGTTTAGAAGAAGTTTGTGGGGCTTGTTCAATGGTTATTAACGGTAAGCCTCGTCAATCTTGTACGGCGCTAGTTGACCAGCTTGAGCAGCCGATTCGTCTTGAGCCTATGAAAACTTTTCCTGTCGTTCGAGATTTAATGGTTGATCGCAGCCGTATGTTTGATTCGCTAAAAAAGGTAAAAGCGTGGATTCCTATCGATGGAACGTATGATCTTGGACCTGGTCCACGTATGGCAGAAACGAAGCGTCAATGGGCGTACGAACTTTCAAAATGTATGACATGTGGTGTATGTCTAGAGGCGTGTCCAAATGTTAATAGCAAAGCTGACTTTATCGGACCAGCACCGCTTTCACAAGTTCGTTTGTTTAATGCTCATCCAACAGGTGAAATGAACAAAGAAGAACGTTTAGAGACTATTATGGGTGAAGGTGGACTGGCTAACTGTGGAAACTCACAAAACTGTGTACAGTCTTGCCCTAAAGGGATTCCACTTACAACGTCAATTGCAGCATTAAACCGCTCAACGACTTTACAATCATTTAAAAACTTTTTCGGTGCGTAAGATAGGGGTCTGGTCTCTTAGAGATCAGGCTCTTTCTTCTTACTAGTAAGAGAAGGATGTGGTTTGAAATGAAGATACCCTCATATATAGAGAATATAAATGAGTGGAAAGAAAAATTTATTTTTTCGATTCCAGTGAAAGTGAGATTCTCTGAAACAGACGCTTTTGGCCATGTAAATAATACAAGCGCCTTTGTTTACTTTGAAGAGGCGAGAATGGAGTTTTTTAAACATCTCGGTTTCATGCAAAAATGGGCTTCTGTTAGGTATGAGACGATGATTGTCGTAGCAGATTTGCAGTGTGATTACATCAAACAAATGACGTTTGATCAGAAATTATCAGTATCAATTCATATCAATCATATTAGCCGTTCTTCCCTTGATTTACATTATATGGTTGTGAATGAAAATG
This sequence comes from Halalkalibacter kiskunsagensis, assembly GCF_037027555.1. Classification (NCBI taxonomy): domain Bacteria; kingdom Bacillati; phylum Bacillota; class Bacilli; order Caryophanales; family Bacillaceae; genus Halalkalibacter; species Halalkalibacter kiskunsagensis. The sequence continues at coordinate 56,118 of NZ_JAXBLX010000005.1, forward strand.
CTGAATTTTGTTTGACAGGAAGAGGGACGGTTGTCCAAATAAGCAAAAATACAGGTCGTTCGATTCCGTGGGATGATGAGATGAAAATGGTTTTAGAAAAAGAATTAGAATAGAAGAAAGAAGGTGACTGCATCTTTCTGACCTCCACTATGCAATAATAGAGAGTGTATCGACTAATTTCTATTGCATGGCACGTGAGGTCAGTAAAGGATAATGAATTAATTATCAAAAAGATGAGTCACCTTCATTCTAAATATGATACGACTAAAACTTAGGTGAAACAACGAAATAATGCTGAGATTTTTAGCGTACCTATATTTCAAGTTCTCCTAGTCTTATTAATTCGATTACCGCTTGAGAGCGCCCCTTGACTCCCAGCTTCTGCATCGTATTAGAGATGTGATTTCGTACGGTTTTCTCACTTATGAAAAGTTCTTGTGCAATATCACGCGTTGTCTTGTCTTGGACAAGAAGTTCGAAAACTTCGCGTTCCCTTTTCGTAAGCAAAGGTTTAGGTCCGAATTCTGCTCCTTTCAATGAGTTCACTCCTTCTTGCTCGGGCTGAGAGCGATGTGGGGACTCAGTCCCACGATTGAAGGGTTTTAGTCTCGATAGTATATGTGTAGAACTATAACTACGTGTTTTATTTCGAGGATTATTATTAACTTCTTGCATATATCCACTTTGGTCTACTTATGATTGCTTTTCAAACATGATTACGAATTAATGAAAAAATAAACACAAAACGTTTATGAATTCCAAAAACAATGATTTAATCTATTGTAAATAAAAAATTAGTTATGCTATACTAATTATTGTTTAAATCCTACATTCGTACTTGTACATTACATTCTTCTAAGATGAATGCACTTAATATAACGTGTTACTGATTCGATCAGGCATGAGTATGGAAGTGTATATGGGATTCAGTTGGGGTACTCTATAGTTGTACGCTCTCATTGTTATCTGCATATGCGTTTCTTTACTCATGCCTTTTTCAATATAACGTGATTAAGGTACAGATAGTGGGGGAAGTAGGTAAGAGAGAAAAGGGATAGATCCCTTTTTCTTAATAAATTTATCTAAAAAGAAAGAGGTAGATTATTATGGCAGAAAAAACATTTTTAATTACAGCAGAGACGGGAATTCACGCACGCCCAGCTACACAATTAGTAAACAAAGCAGGTCAATTCTCTTCAGATATTACCCTAGATTATAAAGGGAAAGCAGTAAATCTTAAGTCAATTATGGGTGTTATGTCTTTAGGCGTAGGCAAAGGAGCAGAGGTTACGGTTAAAGCTGAAGGTTCAGATGCTGAAGAAGCTCTACAAGCAATTGAAGGAGTTATTAAGGAAGGATTAGGAGAATAATGCAAAAACTGACGGGTATCGCTGCTTCTTCTGGTGTGGCGATTGCGAAGGCTTTCGTACATGAAGAGCCTGATATGACAATTGAGTTAAAAGAAGTACAAGATCCAACCAGTGAGGTTAGTCGTCTTGATGAGGCTTTAACTAAGTCGAAAGAAGAGCTTTCCGTTATCAAAGATAAAACAGAAAAAGACTTAGGTGCTGATAAAGCTGAGATCTTTGCTGCGCATTTACTCGTTTTAAGTGATCCTGAACTTGTAGATGCTGTTAAAGGAAAAATAACTGATGAAAAGCAGAATGCTGAATATGCATTAAACGAAGTGTCTACGATGTTCATTACGATGTTTGAAAATATGGATAATGAATACATGAAAGAACGTGCAGCAGATATTCGAGATGTAACAAAGCGCGTTCTAGGGCACTTACTTGGTATTCAAACACAATCTCTAGCAACCATTTCAGAAGAAACGGTGATTATTGCTGAGGATTTAACTCCTTCAGATACTGCGCAATTGAATCCTGTATTTATTAAAGGATTTGCTACTGATATTGGCGGACGTACGTCTCACTCAGCAATTATGTCTAGGTCATTAGAAATACCTGCAGTCGTTGGAGCAAAAGAAGTCACTGCGAAGATTCAAACAGGCATGATTGTGATTGTGGATGGTCTAGAAGGATTTGTTATTGTTGACCCTACTGACGAGGAACTTGCAGAATACACTCAAAAACGTGATGATTTTGCAAAACAAAAGGCAGAATGGGCAAAGCTAGTAAATGAACAAACGACTACAAAAGACGGCATGCATGTAGAGCTTGCAGCAAACATTGGAACACCAAAGGATTTAGAGGGTGTTATCAACAATGGTGCTGAAGGTATCGGTTTGTATCGTACTGAATTTCTTTATATGGGTAGAACGGAACTTCCTTCAGAGGAAGAACAGTTTGAAGCTTATAAAGAAGTAGTCGAGCGTATGGAAGGCAAACCGGTTGTTATTCGTACGCTTGATATCGGCGGAGATAAAGAATTACCATACTTAGATTTACCAAAAGAAATGAATCCATTTTTAGGATTTAGAGCTATTCGTTTATGCTTAGAAGAAAAAGATATTTTCCGTACACAATTACGTGCCCTTCTTCGCGCAAGTGCATTTGGAAATTTGAAAATCATGTTTCCGATGATCGCTACACTTGATGAATTCCGTCAAGCGAAAGCGATGCTTCTTGAAGAAAAGGACAAGCTAGTTGCTGATGGGGTAACTGTTTCTGAGGCCATCGAAATTGGAATGATGGTTGAAATCCCTTCAACAGCAGTGGCAGCTGACTTATTTGCTAAAGAAGTTGACTTCTTCAGTATCGGTACAAATGATCTAATTCAATATACAATGGCAGCTGACCGTATGAACGAACGTGTCTCATATTTATACCAACCGTATCACCCTGCTATTTTACGACTTGTGAAAATGGTTGTAGATGCAGCTCATGCCGAAGGGAAATGGGCAGGAATGTGCGGTGAAATGGCTGGAGATGAAGTAGCAATTCCGCTATTACTTGGTTTAGGTTTGGATGAGTTTAGTATGAGTGCTACTTCTATATTACCTGCTCGAAATCAATTGCTTGCTCTTTCTAAGGAAGAACTAGCGTCATTTTCAGCTGAAATGCTTAACTTAGATACAGCGGATGAAGTAGAGAAACAAGTTCGCGAGACCTTTATGAAGTAGAAGTAGATGGTATTTATTTTTGAGGGGTCTAAAAAGGTCATGTATATCCTTTTTAGACCCCTCCTTTTTTCGTGCTGAAATTGTCACATAATAGACTTGCTTTTCGAAAAAAAACAGGGGACAATGAAGAGAATAGATATAATTAGTATTATTGGAGGTGCGTTGATATGGATGATCGCCAAATTGAACAAATAGAACGTTCATTACGAAGAGTATCAGAAATGGTTAAGCAAAAGGGGCGAGAAATCTTAACGCAATTTCCGATTACTCCACCACAATTTGTTGCGTTGCAATGGTTAAATGAATATGGTGATATGACGATAGGTGAACTTTCAAATAAAATGTACCTAGCATGTAGTACGACTACAGACTTAGTGGATAGAATGGAAAAGAATGAGCTTGTTGAACGAGTGAAAGATAAAAATGACCGGCGCGTCGTTCGGATTCATTTGTTAGATAAAGGTCGTACCATTATTGAGGAAGTAATTAAAAAACGTCAAGACTACTTAGAGAATATCTTAACTGACTTCTCGCAAGAAGAAGTTGATTTTCTTGAAAAGAGTTTACATGTTCTTCACGAAGAAATGAAAGCGACACGTATGAATCAGTAGTGAAGCGCTGAATGAGAAATTGAGGGGTAGTTGTTGGATAGACCGATCGGAGTAATTGATTCAGGTTTAGGTGGCCTTACAGTAGCGAAAGAAATTATAAGACAATTGCCGAAAGAAGAAATTGTTTATATAGGCGATTCTGCTAGATGTCCATATGGTCCAAGATCCGAAGAGGAAGTAAGAAGGTTCACGTGGGAAATGATTGATCACCTTTTAAAGGAAAACATGAAAATGTTAGTCGTTGCTTGCAATACAGCTACGGCAGTTGTTCTTGAAGAAGTCAAAAAGGAATTAAGCATTCCAATTGTAGGTGTTATTCATCCAGGGGCTATAAGTGCTTTGAAGGTGACAAAAAAAGACCATGTAGCTATTATTGGGACTGTTGGAACAATCAGAAGCCAAGCTTATGAGAAAGCGTTAAAGTCGATTAATAGTGAAGTGAAGGTAGAAAGTCTTCCCTGTCCTCCGTTTGTTCCTTTAGTTGAACGCGGTATTTTTGGAGGTCCTGAAGCTGAACAAGTCGTTGACGAAGCGCTTAAGCCTTTGGATCATTTGGATTTTGATACACTTATTTTAGGTTGTACTCACTATCCGTTGCTTAAAGAGGTAATTGGAAAGCGTGTCGGCAATGGAATACAGCTAATATCTTCGGGGGATGAGACAGCTCGTGAAGTGAGTAGTCTCCTCTATCACAAAAATTTGCTCTATACGAATGAGAGAAAGCCGATTCATCGCTTTTTTACAACAGGGGACCCATTGTCCTTTAAAATTCATGCCGATAAGTGGCTAGAAATGAATGTAGAGTGTGTGACTCCGCTTTTATTAGGAAATGAATAATATGGCATGAAAAGTACTAAGAGATCAATCTCTTAGTACTTTTCAGCGTTTAAGGAGTGTCACTCAGATTCAACATTTCTTTTTGTCCCTAGTATAAAAAGAATTCAAAAAAATTTAGGACGAAAATAGATAAAGATGGTCTATTATTTTTTAAGGCTCGTATACATGTAGTACAAACTATCTTAGGAGGGAAAACAATGCGCAAAGTGTTACGAAAAGGGGTTCCCATTCTTGCTTTTACTATGTTAACAATGACAGCTTGTTCGTTTGGTTCGAATGAGACAACGAATGAGATGGATACACCTCCAACGAATTATGTAGAGGAAGATGAGTCATTAGAATTAGAAGACAACAAGGAAGTGCCAGATGAAGAAGTGGATGAAGGAGAAGATCTTGGGGAAGAAGCAGTAGGAGAGCCAGCTCAGCGTGAACTTTATTTAATTGATGCAAATGGACTTGTTGTTCCTCAAACACTTGAACTTCCCAAAACTCAAAGTGTGTTAAGACAATCGCTAGAGTATTTAGTTGAAGGTGGCCCTGTAAGTGAAATGCTTCCGAATGGTTTCCGTGCCGTGATTCCGGCTGGTACTGAGGTTGATGTAAACTTAAAAGACGGAATGGCAATAGCAGATTTTTCAAATGAGTTTAAGGATTATGATCCCAATTATGAAAAGCAAATATTAGAAGCTATTACATGGACGTTAACGCAATTTGAAAGTGTGGATAGTGTTCAAATTAATATTAATGGCTATAAACAAGATACAATGCCGGTTAACGGTACTCCAATTGGAGAAGCGCTTAGCCGTGCTAACGGGATCAATATGGAAACAGGATCAGTTACAGATGTGGTTAATAGTAAAGGGGTAACCCTTTACTTCCTTGCCCAAAATGGGGAAGAAAGCTACTATGTACCTGTGACGCGTCGTGTTGCCTTAGGGGAGGATTCATTAACTGCAGCAGTAAAAGAGTTGTTAAAAGGACCTTCACATGAGACCGAGCTTTTAACTGACTTTAGACAAGGTGTAGAACTTGTTGAAGAACCAATGTATGAAAATGGTATTGTGACACTAGATTTTAATGAAGCTCTTCTTTCGCAAATGCAATCAACAGCTGTCTCTTCTAATGTGTTGAATATGTTAGCTCTTACATTAACAGAACAAGAAGGTGTTGAAAAAGTAGCTGTAACTGTAAACGGGGAAGCCAATGTGTTAACGGAGTCAGGGAAGGTTGCAGAACCTGTTTCAAGACCAAGTCTAGTGAATACCGGGAGTTATTAATCGAGGTATTGGACTATATAGATGAAATTCTTTATAATAATAAATGGTTAAAAAAAGGAGGAGCATATATGCTACCTCCTTTTATCCTTACATAAAGGAATCTTCATTTTAGGGAATGATAACATAGATTTAGACTTAGATTGAATTGGAGGAGTTAAAATGAGAGTTGACGGACGTGAGGCTGATCAATTACGAAACATTACAATCGAAACAAACTACGTAAAACACCCAGAGGGTTCTGTACTAATTTCAATGGGAGATACAAAGGTAATATGTACAGCTACTGTGGAGGAGCGTGTGCCGCCTTTTTTAAGAGGACAAGGGAAGGGATGGATTACTGCTGAATACGCTATGCTGCCACGAGCTACAGAACAAAGAAATATCCGAGAGTCCTCAAAAGGGAAAGTATCAGGAAGAACGATGGAAATTCAACGCTTAATTGGAAGAGCACTTAGGTCCATTATTGACCTTAATAAAATTGGTGAAAGAACGGTCTGGATTGATTGTGATGTCATTCAAGCTGATGGTGGTACGAGAACAGCGGCGATTACGGGTGCATTTGTAGCTTTAGCACTAGCCATGGATAAAACGATGAAAAAGGGAAAGGTGAAAGAATGGCCTATTCAAGATTTTCTAGCAGCTGTGTCAGTAGGTGTTGATACGAAAAAAGGTGTATTACTAGATCTGTGCTATGTAGAAGATGCTGCGGCAGAAGTAGATATGAATGTTGTGATGACAGGAAACCATCAATTTGTTGAACTTCAAGGGACAGGAGAAGAAGCGACATTTTCTCGAGCCCGACTGAATGAGTTACTTGATCGTGCAGAAATAGGAATTGATTCGTTAATCGCTAAACAAAGAGATGTATTAGGTGAGATAGCTGATCGCATTAAATGATGTCAATGAAAGGTGAAGATAATGAAAGAGTTAGTAATTGCGACGCAGAATAAAGGGAAAATAGCAGAATTTAAACAAATTCTTGAAAAAAAGGGCCTAATTGTAAAATCCTTACTTGATTATCCGGATATTCCAGATATTATAGAAGATGGAACAACCTTTTCTGAAAATGCTACTAAAAAGGCGGAGACGCTAGCAAAATATCTTAATTCCAGTGTAATTGCAGATGATTCAGGATTAGTTATAGATGCTATAGATGGTCGGCCTGGTGTCTATTCCGCACGATACGCAGGAGAGACAAAAAGTGATTCTGCCAATATAGAAAAAGTGTTACGCGAATTAGTAGATGTACCAAGTGAAGATCGAACGGGACGATTTGTTTGTGTAATAGCAGTAGCTAGGCCGAATGAACAGACCCTTATTTTCGAAGGTTCGTGTGAAGGAACAATTGCAACTGAACCTAGAGGATCGAATGGTTTTGGATATGACCCGATTTTCTATATTCCAGAACTAGAAAAAACAATGGCACAACTGACATCAGAGGAAAAAAATGTGCGAAGTCACCGTGCGAATGCTTTAAAAAACCTTTTTGCCAATCAAGCTGATTGGAGTTAGCGTGGGGAGGACTACAAAATGAAGGCCTTAATAATAAGTGATAGTCATGGATGGGGGGAAGAACTCCAAGTGGTATTAGATCGTCATCGCAGTGAGATGGATATTCTCATACATTGTGGTGACTCAGAACTAGATGGCGACCATCGAGCTATAGAAGGAGTAAAAGTTGTCAAAGGAAATTGTGACTTCGGAGATGACTTTCCAAATGAAAGAACAGAAAATGTAAATGGAGTTTGCATTTATGTTACACACGGGCATCTTTATAATGTGAAATTGACAAATGTGCCACTGAGTTATCGTGCAGAAGAGTTGCAAGCACAAATAGCATGTTTTGGTCATTCACATGTTGCAACGGCATTTCTTGAGAATGGTGTGATTTACATAAATCCGGGGAGTATCAGACTTCCACGTAATCGAGTTGAACAAACCTATTGTATTTGTGAATATAATGGAACATATGCTACGGTTACGTTTTATGAATACAATGGTGAAGTTGTGTCTGATATGATTTATCATTATCATTTATCGTAAGAGGAGCATATCCCTTCCTAGAAGTTGTTCAAAAAGGTTGATCCTTGCTTTTTTGAACAACTCCATAAGTTAGGAAGATAACTTATTGATTAATATTTTTTGTGAAACTGTTGACTTTTTGTTTTAGATCCTTTATAGTAATAAATGTCGCTGAAAGAAATTCAGTTATTGCTTCTAAAGCAAAGTTAATTTAAGAGTTAAATATTTTTTAGAATATGCGGGTGTAGTTTAGTGGTAAAACCTCAGCCTTCCAAGCTGATGTCGTGAGTTCGATTCTCATCACCCGCTTTTTGTCCCAGTAGCTCAGCAGGATAGAGCAACGGCCTTCTAAGCCGTCGGTCGGGAGTTCGAATCTCTCCTGGGACGCCATTTAAATTTTTTTACATAATAAATCAAAATGTCTCCCCTCATACTGAGGTGGAGACATTTTTTGTTTGAGTTGGAGCTTGTTGTAACACAAGGTTCACATACAATTGTTCATTTTGTAACAATTGATCTGTGTCGTAAAACAATACCCGCCAACCACGCTTTTTTAATACACGGATTATTTTCTTCTCGTTGATTCCTGGTCTTAGCTCGATTAAAGCTAAGCGGTAGGGCACAAGAGCAAGATTCGCACGAACGTTATCAATCCAGTAATGTGGAGTTGGGTAATACATGTTCGCTTGCAATTGACGATAAAGAAGTTTTTCACTTTCTGTGTCACATACTTTCCAAAGATCTTCAACGACAACTAAAGAGGCACGTTGTCTGTTCGGAAATCGAATAAAAGGAAATTTTTTCGACAGCCTTACGTACTTTTTGTATTTTTTTAACATCTTCTATCACCCAACATTAGGATGTCCGCTAAAGCCGTTAATATGCTTAATATAGGAAATAGTGGAATTTTTATTTTGAGAATCTACTAGTAGCAAAGGTGTAAGCGTATTCATTCTTAATGACTAATCACAATAGTCAAATTATTTTAAAAAAATGGTTGACCATAGTGCTGAATGAGCGTATGATAAGTTTCAAACAACCATATATCAAAAAACAAATGTCCGCTCTGCAGAGATAAAATCATGTGTAATTTTAATCTCTAAAATAAGGGGTCCAAACGTCTACGGTGATACACGAGGAGAGTTAACGTCATGAGTGAACAATGGATTTATTTAAATGGGGAATTTGTTGAAAAAAAAGATGCTAAAGTTTCAGTGTATGACCATGGATTTCTTTATGGCGATGGCGTGTTTGAAGGTATTCGCGTCTATGAGGGAAATGTATTTCGATTACAAGAACACCTTGATAGATTGTATAATTCAGCAAAATCTATTATGCTATCAATTCCTCACACGAAAGAAGAAATGAAGAAACTTGTCGTAAAAACATTACAAAAGAATCATTTAAGTAATGCCTATATACGTCTAGTTATTTCTAGAGGAGTTGGGAACTTAGGTCTTGATCCTGCATCGTGTTCAACACCTCAAGTTATTATTATTGCAGAAGAACTTGCTCTTTTTCCAAAAGAGCTATATGAATCTGGATTAGAAATAGTAACCGTAGCAACACGGAGAAATCGCCCAGATGTATTAAGTCCTAAGGTTAAATCTCTGAATTATTTGAACAATATTCTAGTGAAAATTGAAGCTAGCTTAGCTGGAGTAAGTGAAGCGTTAATGCTAAATGACCAAGGATATGTAGCAGAAGGGTCTGCTGATAATGTATTTATTGTGAAGGGAAAAGAGCTTTTGACTCCACCTGGATACGTTGGAGCTCTTGAAGGAATCACAAGGAACGCTATCATTGAATTTGCTAGAGATCTTGGATATGCAGTAAAAGAAGAGCCTTTCACGAGACATGATGTCTATGTTGCTGATGAAGTGTTTTTAACTGGAACAGCTGCTGAAGTAATTGCTGTTGTAAAAGTAGACGGTCGAGTAATCGGCGAAGGAAAACCAGGCAAAGAGACGAAGTGTTTATTAGAAACATTTAGAAATAGAGTCGTTCTTGAAGGAGAAAAGGTCTACAAGGACACATTAAAATAGAGTTAGTAGAGTAGAGTTGAGGTTATCTAAAGAGAAGAAGTGATGGAAATAGGGAGCGGGTAGTATGAGAAGTGACATGATAAAAAAGGGGATTGACCGAGCACCGCACCGAAGCTTATTAAGAGCAGCTGGTGTAAAAGAAGATGAAATGGATAAACCATTCATTGGTGTTTGTAACTCTTACATTGATATCATCCCAGGACATATGCATTTGAATAAATTTGCAGAAGTTGCAAAACAGGCAATTCGAGAAGCTGGTGGAATTCCATTTGAGTTTAATACCATTGGAGTAGATGATGGTATTGCAATGGGACATATCGGGATGAGATACTCTCTTCCAAGTAGAGAAATTATCTGTGATGCAGCTGAAACAGTTATTAACGCTCACTGGTTTGACGGTGTCTTTTACATTCCAAATTGCGATAAAATTACACCTGGAATGCTAATGGCTTCAGTAAGAACAAATGTACCATCCGTATTCGTATCAGGTGGCCCAATGGAGGCAGGGAAAACAAAAGACGGGAAAAACTTGTCTTTAGTATCTGTCTTTGAAGGAGTAGGCGCATTTGGGTCAGGTAATATGACAAGGGAAGAGTTGCTTGAAATTGAGCAATCAGCATGTCCAACTTGTGGCTCTTGTTCGGGAATGTTTACAGCAAACTCAATGAATTCATTAATGGAAATGCTAGGTGTGGCCCTACCTGGAAATGGTACAATCGTCGCAACATCAGATGAGCGTCATAAACTGATTAAAGACGCAGCGAAACATCTCATGAATTTAATTGAGAAAGACATTAAACCACGAGATATTATTACAGAAGAAACAATTGATGATGCCTTTGCCCTAGATATGGCAATGGGTGGATCGACAAATACCGTTCTTCATACGTTGGCGATAGCAAATGAAGCAGAGATTGAGTACGATTTAAATAGAATTAACAAAGTGGCTGAAAGAGTTCCATATTTATCAAAGATTAGCCCAGCTTCTGATTATTCTATGGATGATGTACATCATGCCGGTGGAGTAAGTGCAATTATTAAAGAGTTGTGTAATATTGAAGGTGCTATTCATCCAGATAGAATTACGATTACGGGAAAAAGCTTGTATGAAAATGTAAAAGATGCAGAAATTACAAATGATGATGTTATTCGCAGACAAGATAATCCTTACAGTCCAGTTGGCGGTCTTTCTGTATTATACGGAAACATCGCACCAGATGGAGCGGTTATAAAAGTAGGAGCTGTTGATCCATCAATTAAAGTGTTTGATGGAGAGGCAATTGTCTTTAACTCTCAAGAGGAAGCACAAAAAGGAATTGATGAAGGGTTAGTACAAGAAGGCCATGTGGTTGTCATTCGTTACGAAGGACCTAAAGGTGGACCTGGAATGCCTGAGATGCTGGCACCAACATCAGCTATTTCTGGTCGAGGGCTCGGAACGAAAGTCGCCCTTATTACGGACGGCAGATTCTCAGGAGCATCAAGAGGGATTTCAATTGGTCATATCTCACCAGAAGCTGCTGATGGAGGTCCAATTGCTTTCGTAGAAAATGGTGACCGAATTCGAATCGATTTAGTTAATAGAACGATTGAATGGTTAGTATCTGATGATGTTCATGCAACGCGTAAAGAAGGTTTTGTTGCACCAGAACCAAAAGTGAAAAAAGGATATTTAGCAAGATATGCTAAACTAGTAACTTCTGCCAATACTGGTGGAGTAATGAAAATCTAATACGTAAAAACGAAGAAGAGGAAAAGTAATCAATGTGTTGACTTCAACAGAGAGCCGTGGTGCTGAGATACGGCGTTGTGACCATTGACGAAGCTCGCCTCGGAGTATCAATCTGAAAGAATTATTCTAGTAGGATTGGTCGAGTGTTCACAGGCACTCGTTATCAAAACGATAAGATTGAACGGTAGGTTTTTCGTTCAATGAATAAGGGTGGTACCGTGGAAAGAAAATCTTTTCGCCCCTTTTAGCTACGTGAGTAGCTTATATGGGGTGGGAAGATTTTTTTATTGTTAAATTTTAAATTGCAGAATGTTCATTTTGTTTGGAAAAAGGGATTGATAAGAGAACTAAGATGTAAGGAGGCATTAAGAGATGAGTACGAAAATGAAAAAGAAAGAAAAACAAACGAATGAACCACCTAAACAACTATCGGGTTCAAGCATGTTAATTGAAGCATTGGCCAAAGAGGGAGTAGACGTCATTTTTGGGTATCCAGGCGGTGCTATTCTCCCAACATATGATGAGATCTACAAAACAGGGATCCATCATGTGTTAGCAAGACATGAGCAGGGAGCCATTCATGCTGCTGAGGGGTATGCGAGAGTGTCTGGAAAACCAGGCGTCTGTATTGTAACTTCTGGACCAGGAGCGACAAATGTTGTAACTGGAATTGCTGATGCAATGATTGATTCGCTTCCACTTGTTGTGATAACAGGGCAAGTTGCGACTACGGTTATCGGAACAGACGCTTTCCAAGAAGCTGATATGATTGGTATCACAATGCCAATCACAAAGCATAATTATCAGGTACGTTCAGTTGATGAATTTCCAAGAATAATAAAAGAAGCGTTTCATATTGCTACAACTGGAAGACCTGGTCCAGTATTAATCGATTTGCCTAAGGATGTGTCGTTAGCAACGGGGATGTTTGATTATGATTCAGAAGTCAATATTCCAGGCTATCAACCAACTGTCGTCCCGAATCGTTTGCAAATTCGCAAAGTAGTTGAAGCTGTAGCTGAAGCTAAGCAACCAATTATTTTAGCAGGAGCTGGTGTCTTACACGGAAAGGCATCAAGTGAATTGTTTGAGTACGTTGAAGAAACAAATATTCCTGTTGTCAATACATTGCTTGGTCTTGGTAGTTTTCCAGGAGATCATGAGTTGTTTCTAGGTATGGGTGGTATGCACGGAACATATACAGCCAACATGGCCATTTACGAGTCTGATCTATTAATCAGCATTGGTGCAAGATTTGATGATCGATTAACTGGGAACCTTGAGCACTTTGCTCCTAATGCGCGTGTCGTCCATATAGATATAGATCCTGCGGAAATCGGGAAAAATATTGAAACTGAAATTCCAGTAGTTGGTGATGCGAAACGCGCATTACAAATGCTACTAGAAGAAAAAGGGGCTACGGGAGATACAACAGAATGGCGCGCTAAGCAAAAACAACGTAAAGAAGAGTATCCGCTTTGGTATAAAGAGGATGGCGAAACGATTAAGCCGCAAAATCTAATTGAATTGATTCATGAAGTGACAAATGGCGAAGCGATCATCACAACAGATGTAGGTCAGCACCAAATGTGGTCAGCTCAATTTTACCGTTTTACAAAACCGAATCGTTGGGTAACCTCAGGCGGCCTTGGAACAATGGGCTTTGGTTTCCCAGCAGCAATTGGCGCTCAATTTGCTGAACCTAAATCACCGGTTGTTGCAGTTATCGGCGATGCTGGATTTCAAATGACAGCGCAAGAGCTTTCAATTTTGCAAGAGTTAAATATTCCAGTGAAAATTGTTATTGTTAATAATGCATCACTCGGAATGGTTCGACAATGGCAACAGCTCTTTCATGGTGAGCGTTATTCAAACTCCTTATTCCCGATTCAGCCTAACTTTGTGAAATTAGCTGAGGCGTACGACATTAAGGGGATGAAAGTAGAAAATCTTTCAGACCTAAAAGGAGCTCTAGAAGAGATGATGGCGCATCCTGGCCCGGTACTAATGGATGTTCGAGTAGCTAAACAGGAAAACGTATATCCAATGATTTCTCCAGGAAAAGGACAGCACCAAATGGAAGGAGTTAAGCCACTATGAAAAGAATAATCACTGCACTTGTAAACAATACATCAGGTGTTTTGAACCGAATTACGGGCTTGTTTGCAAGAAGACATTACAATATTGAAAGCATAACCGTTGGCGTAACTGAAAACCCTTCTATCTCAAGGATGACATTTGTTGTCGGTGCTGACAGTATGCAAAACATTGAGCAAGTTATCAAACAACTTAACAAACAAGTGGATGTTTTAAAAGTAAAAGATATAACAGATGAATCCATTGTTGCGCGTGAACTTGCTTTAATTAAAATTGTAGCAACTCCTCAACAACGTGGGGAAGTTGCTGCACTTGTTAATCCTTTTAGAGCAACGATTATTGATGTCGGACGAGAGTCTATGACGATTCAGATTACAGGGGATCATACAAAGGTTGAAGCATTTATTGATTTACTTCGTCCTTATGGCATTAAAGAGATTGCCCGAACTGGAATTACTGCATTTAACCGTAGTACAAAAAAACCAGTAAATGACCCATATCGATTAACTCTAATTAACTAATTTTGTGAATTCATTAATTCAAATATAAAAAATAATTAAACAAAAAGAGGAGAGTTTTATAATGGCAAAAGTATACTACAATTCAGATGTAAATGAAGGAATCTTAAAAGGGAAAAAGGTTGCAGTAATTGGATATGGCTCACAAGGTCATGCACATTCCCTAAACATGCGTGAAAGTGGTCAAGATGTAATCATCGGTCTTCGTCCAGGAAAATCATGGGATAAAGCTGTAGAAGATGGATTTGAAGTTGTATCTGTTCGCGAAGCTTCTGCTCAAGCAGATGTAATCATGATTCTTCTTCCAGATGAGCTTCAACCAACTGTTTACAAAAATGAAATTGAGCCTGAATTAACAGAAGGAAAGACACTTGCGTTTGCACATGGTTTCAATATTCATTTTAATCAAATCGTACCACCAAGCAATGTTGATGTATTCCTAGCAGCTCCAAAAGGTCCAGGTCACTTAGTTCGTCGTGTATTTGAAGAAGGCGGTGGCGTACCAGGATTAATCGCTGTATACCAAGATGCAACTGGCAATGCAAAAGATATTGCATTAGCATATGCAAAGCAAATCGGGTCTGCACGTGCAGGTGTATTAGAGACGACATTCCAAGAAGAAACAGAAACAGATCTATTCGGTGAGCAAGCAGTACTATGCGGCGGAGCATCTGCACTTGTTAAAGCTGGTTTTGAAACACTTGTTGAAGCTGGATACCAACCAGAAGTTGCTTACTTTGAGTGCCTACACGAACTAAAGTTAATCGTTGACTTAATGTATGAGGGTGGACTTGAAACAATGCGCTATTCAATCTCTGATACAGCACAATGGGGAGATTATGTAGCAGGTCCTCAAATCGTAACGGAAGATACTAAGAAAGCAATGAAGAAAGTTCTTACTGATATTCAAACAGGTAAATTTGCAAAAGGTTGGATTCTTGAAAACCAAGCAAATCGTCCAGAGTTTACTGCAATTACAAGAGCAGAAAGCCAACATCCAATTGAAGTCGTTGGTCGTGAATTACGTGAAATGATGCCATTCGTTAAGGCAAAATCAAAAATCTAAGGAGTGGTAGTAGTGCGGAAGATTAATGTTTTCGATACCACGCTACGAGACGGAGAACAGTCTGCTGGTGTGAACTTAAACTTTCAAGAAAAGCTAGAGATAGCAAAACAACTAGAGCGTTTGGGTGTTGATATTATTGAGGCTGGTTTTCCGGCCTCCTCTCAAGGGGACTTTGCTTCTGTTAAAGCAATTGCTGATACGGTAAAGGGAAGTTCGATTACAGGCCTCGCCCGTTCACTTGAGCGTGATATTGAAACAACTTGGGAAGCACTAAAAGAAAGTGCTGAACCGAGAATCCATGTTTTCATTGCCACATCTCCTATTCATATGGAATATAAGCTGAAGATGACACCTGAGCAAGTCATTGAAAATGCGGTTGCGGCTGTGAAATTAGCAAAAACAAGATTTCCGCAAGTTCAGTGGTCTGCAGAGGATGCAAGCCGTACTGAGTTACCGTTTTTAGCGAAAATTATCCGCGCTGTTATTGATGCAGGTGCAACCGTCATTAACCTTCCAGATACAGTTGGATACACGACCCCTTATGAAATTGGTCAAATGTTCCGTTATGTGTCAGAAAATGTACCGAACATCGATAAAGCGATTCTTTCTACACACAATCACGATGATCTTGGAATGGCAGTTGCGAATTCCCTTGCAGCGATCCAAAATGGTGCTGGTCAAGTTGAATGTACAGTTAATGGAATTGGTGAACGTGCTGGTAATGCTGCTCTTGAGGAAATTGCTGTTGCACTAAACATTCGTCAAGATCATTACAAAGCTGATACAGGACTTGTTTTAAAAGAAATTAAACGAACAAGTTCTCTCGTTAGTAAATTGACTGGTATGGTTGTACCTAATAACAAAGCTGTTGTTGGTGCTAATGCTTTTGCACATGAATCAGGAATTCATCAAGATGGTGTGTTGAAGAATAAAGAAACGTATGAAATCATTACGCCTGAACTTGTAGGAGTATCTTCTAACAGAATGGTCCTCGGCAAGCACTCAGGACGTCATGCCTTTAAGGAAAAGTTAGTTGAACTTGGTTTTAATGGAACAGATGAACAATTACAAAAGACATTTGTTGCCTTTAAAGATTTAGCTGACAAGAAAAAAGATATTACAGAAGAAGATTTATTTGCTCTTATGACAGAGGCAACGGTTGGATCGGCAATTGCTCATTATGAACTTGAAACATTACAAGTGAACTATGGAACAACCAATATTCCAACAGCAACTATTACAATGAAGTTGCCTACTGGTGAAACGGTTCAAGAAGCTGCAACTGGTTCGGGTAGTGTAGAAGCGATCTACAATACACTTGAACGTGTGATTGATGAACAGATTTTATTAATGGACTACCGAATTCAGTCAACAACAGCTGGTCGCGATTCTCTAGCTGAAGTGTATGTTACAGTTCAATACGACGGAACAGAATCATCTGGTCGTGGAACAGCTCATGATGTGTTAGAAGCGTCAGCTAAGGCATACATTAATGCGGTTAACCGTACAATTAATCGCAAACAATTCAATGAACAACGAACAAATACAGTAAAGATATAACAAGTGGGAGGAAGATCATGAAAAAACGGATTGCTATTCTCCCTGGTGATGGTATTGGACCAGAAGTATGTGACGCTGCTACCAAAGTATTAACTGAAATCAGTCGTTTGTATAAGCATGAGTTTGAATTTACGTACGGCGATCTTGGTGGTGTTGCAATTGATTCTTCTGGTACTCCATTACCAGAAGAGACTCTTTCAATTTGTAAACAAAGTGATGCTGTCTTACTCGGGGCAGTCGGTGGACCGAAGTGGGATACACTTCCTGGAGATAAGCGGCCAGAAAAGGGATTGCTCGGTTTAAGAAAAGAGTTAGATCTTTTTGCGAATTTGCGTCCTGTTACTATCTATGATGCTCTAGCTGAAGCATCACCTTTAAAGGATGAGATCATTCAAGGGGTTGATCTTGTTATTGTTCGGGAATTAACCGGAGGACTTTACTTTGGTGAACCTCGTGAACGCCGCGGTGTTGGAGAAGAAGAAGTGGCTGTTGACACCCTTGTTTACTCTCGAAAAGAAATTGAACGCATCGTCCGAAAAGGATTTGAGTTTGCGGAAGTTCGTGGTGGTGCATTAACATCTGTTGACAAAGCAAATGTTCTAGAATCAAGTAGGTTGTGGCGTGAAGTTGTTGAAGAGGTCGCAAAAGAATTTCCTGAGATCTCTTACAGCCATATGCTTGTCGATAATGCAGCAATGCAACTCATTCGAAATCCGAAACAGTTTGATGTAATTGTCACAGAAAATATGTTTGGAGATATATTGAGTGATGAAGCATCAATGATTACTGGCTCCTTAGGGATGCTGCCATCTGCGAGCTTAAGTCAAGATGGTCCAGGGTTATTTGAACCAATTCATGGATCGGCTCCAGATATCGCTGGAAAAGGAATTGCTAATCCGTTAGCAACACTTTCATCTGTTGTCATGATGCTAACTTATGCATTTCAGATGACCGATGAGGCCCAAGCTCTTTCAGAAGCGATTAATGATGTGTTAGAGAATGGTTACAGAACAGCAGATTTAACGCAAGATGAAAAAACGGCCTTATCAACAGTTGAAATGACTGAAAAAGTGATTGACGCGTTAACAAAAAAAGTAGTCATATCGTAATCAAAAAAAGATGACAACGATGATGAACTACATTATCGTTGTCATTCTCTTATTCTATAACAAAAATTATTAGTGACTAGGAGGAGTGAAGAATGGCACCTAAAACGATCATTGAAAAAATTTGGGAAGCTCATGAAGTAATGCAAGAAGAAGGAAAGCCAAGTCTCCTCTATATTGATTTACACATGGTTCATGAAGTGACCTCCCCCCAAGCATTTGAGGGTTTAAGGCTCGCGAATCGCAAAGTAAGACGACCAGACTTAACGTTTGCAACGATGGATCATAATGTTCCAACGGTAAATCGGTATGATATAACTGATCAAATCGCAAAAACTCAAATGGAAACACTTGAGTCAAATTGCAAGGAGTTTGGCATTGAACTTGCTGATTTAGAACACCCGGAAAACGGTATTGTTCATGTGATTGGTCCAGAGCTTGGCTTAACACAGCCAGGCAAAACAATCGTTTGTGGAGATAGTCATACATCAACACATGGAGCATTTGGAGCATTGGCCTTTGGTATCGGAACGAGTGAAGTAGAGCATGTTCTTGCTACTCAAACGCTTTGGCAATCACGTCCAAAGACATTAGAGGTTCGTGTTACTGGGAAACTCTCACCTGAACTTTCAGCAAAAGATGTAATTTTAGCGATTATTGCAAAATTCGGAGTAGATGTTGGTACGGGTTCAGTCATTGAGTTTACTGGTGATGCGATTCGTGGAATGACAATGGAAGAACGTATGACAATTTGTAATATGTCTATTGAAGCAGGAGCCAAAGCTGGTCTCATTAGTCCGGATCAAGTTACATTTGATTACTTAGAAGGACGTGAAAAGGTTCCTTCAGGCGATGCGTTTGTTGAAACGGTAGAAAAGTGGAAGCAGTTAGCGACTGATGAGGGTGCTACGTATGACCGCGTCGTTACCATCGATGCGTCTGAAATTGAACCGATGGTAACTTGGGGAACGAATCCTTCACAAGGTGTCGGTATTTCTAAACTGGTTCCCGCGCCTACGGACGGTAAAACAGATACTGATCAACGAGCTATTAAACAAGCGCTAGACTATATGGATTTAAGTCCGGGTACTCCAATATCTTCCATTGACGTTCAACATGTCTTTATCGGATCCTGTACAAACTCACGACTAAGCGACCTTCGGGCAGCAGCGAACGTTATAAAAGGAAAAACGGTTGCTAAGCATGTACGAGCGCTCGTTGTACCAGGATCTCAAAAGGTAAAACAACGTGCTGAGGCAGAAGGGCTTGATCAAATATTTATAGATGCTGGGTTTGAGTGGCGTAGTTCTGGATGTAGTATGTGTTTAAGCATGAATCCTGATGTGGTACCTGAAGGAGAACGCTGTGCCTCAACATCCAATCGAAATTTCGAAGGGCGCCAAGGAAAAGGAGCGCGTACGCACTTAGTAAGTCCTGAGATGGCAGCAGCAGCAGCGATTGCTGGACATTTTGTTGATATTCGTGAGTTCAAGTTACAGCATGTATCAAAGTAAGGAGGAAAACGATGGAACCAATTGTAAACCTTAAAGGGACAGTTGCGACAATGGACCGAGTAAACGTCGATACGGATCAAATTATTCCAAAACAGTTTTTAAAACGTGTGGAGCGTACCGGTTTTGGCCAGTTTTTGTTTTTTGATTGGCGTTTTTTAGCGGATGGGAAACCAGATCCTAAATTTGAATTAAACCAAAAGCATAATCAAGGAGCATCAATTTTAGTAGCTGGTCATAATTTTGGTTGTGGATCATCTCGAGAACATGCACCATGGGCGTTGCATGATTATGGGTTTAAAGTGATCATAGCACCAAGCTTTGCGGATATTTTTTACAATAACTGTGTAAAAAATGGAATGCTTCCAATTCGATTAGATGAGACAAAGGTGCAACAACTCTTAACTAAAGGAGCAAATGACACTTATCAGCTTAGTGTAAGTTTAGAAAATCAGAAGTTAAGCGGAGACGGCTTTGAGGCAACATTCTCAATTGATCCTTACTGGAAGGAAATGCTTCTAAATGGTTGGGATGAAATCGGATTAACACTTCAATATGACAAAGAAATTGAAGCATTTGAACAAAAAGCATAAGCAAAAGGGTAATTCTAGGAATCATTAGCTATGAGTTTATGACTACGGCTACTGAGGACTTGGAGTTACCCTTTTGTCATGTCTATAAGCATAGATTGTAATGCCATGGTGGACCTGATAAAATTAAAGGAATAGCTTGAATGATTATTCATTAAAGTTAGTTGTAAAAATAGGATAAATAATTCTATGGCTTATTCAACTATTTTTGTAAAAAAGTATTGCCCTGCCTCGCCCGTTCCATAGCTGATGGAAATGAAACTGACGTATTCCTGGTGAGTAGGTGATTGGTTGGGAGGTCAGAAAAACTCATGAAAAAAAGAGTGGAGCGGTTCCAGTGGATAAACGAAAGCAGCAAATTAATAAGAAGGTTATTTTATACCCTGGTCTTGTAAAGCGTCTCATTGAGAAAGGAATGGATGCTTTAAAAAATAAGGACGGAAAAGCAGCTTATGAATTCTTCTTATCAGCAGAAGAACATGAGCCTGAGCATCCTCAAATATTGTTTGGCAAGATGTTAAGTCTAGTCGAGTTAGGAAGGTTAGAAGAGGCGGTTCAACATACGAATGATTTACTGAAAGAAGGGATAGGAGAATATTTTGAAAATCTCCAAGTACATATATCATTGCTTGTCCAGTTAGGGAGATATCAAGAAGTTGTTGATATACTTGATGCAGTCTTATCGGAAAATCAATTTCCATCTCAATACGCAGAATCCTTCTATCAGTTGCTACATTTCAGCCGTCAAATGGTTGGTGACCAAGAGTGGCTTGCTCAAACAGAATTGAAAGAAGAATCAATACCAATAGAAGTAACCAATATGCTTCAGGCAGATTCATTGGAACTTCAGTCTAAAGCGATTCAGCACTTGAGGGAACTAGAAGGTCAGGAATCTATGAATGAACTAGTTCAATATTTACGTTTAAAAGACCGTGATTATGTTTTGCAGAGTATGGCGTTACAAGCTTTGCATGATAAAGACTGTAATGAGACAATACATATTACGAAACAGGGTAGGGAAATGGATGTCACACCCAGTGAACTTACTCATGTTTACCAACAAAAATTTCATAATGAAATTCTAGCATATTTAAGTAATCATCTTGAACCTAACGATCCATTACTATACGAATTAGCGAAGCAACTCAGTTGGACTCATCTTTGGTCGCTTTATCCTTTCTTACCTGAACCAGAAGATTCTAAACTTTGGGCACAAGTCTTTCATTATTGTGCAGCAGAGAGAATTGGTTTAGAAGATGAAGTAGTGCAATTAGAAGAAGAATATCAATTTAAGTTGAACTTTTTTATGGAGAAAGTGGTAGAAGTAAAAGAATTAGAATCGTCTGTTTATCAAATAGATCAAAATCATATGATTAATAAGGATGTTGATAATTAGTACTACTTGAAATGGACAAACGTTATGTTATACTAGAGTGGTTGTCAAAGATAATAGAAGAAATCTATCATTCGGAAACGAAGATGTGTATAAGTTGGAGGGAAAGTAAATGACTACAAAATGGGAAAAATTAGAAGGAAATGAAGGCGTCCTAACAGTTGATGTAGCAGCTGAAAAGGTAGATGCTGCTCTTGAGCAAGCTTTCAAAAAAGTGGTAAAAAAGGTGAATGTACCTGGATTCCGTAAAGGAAAGGTACCTCGTGGTATGTTTGAAAAGCAATTTGGTGTTGAATCTCTTTACCAAGATGCTCTAGATATCTTACTACCAGAAGCATATGCTGCTGCAATTGCCGAAACAGGAATTGACCCTGTAGACCGTCCTGAAATTGATATCGAAACAATGGAAAAAGGAAGCACTCTAGTATTTACAGCAAAAGTTACTGTTAAGCCAGAGGTTGAACTTGGAGAATACAAAGGTCTTGAAGTAGAAGAGCAAGATACAACAATTACTGATGAAGATGTTGATGCTGAACTTAAGACTTTACAAGAGCGCCAAGCAGAGCTTGTTGTAGTAGAAGACGGAGCAATTGAAAATGGCGATACTGCTGTATTTGATTTCGAAGGCTTTGTTGACGGTGAAGCATTTGAAGGTGGACAAGCAGAGAACTACTCACTTGAAATTGGTTCTGGTCAATTCATTCCAGGCTTTGAAGAGCAATTAGTAGGTTTAAAAGCTGGAGAAGAAAAAGATGTGGAAGTAACATTCCCTGAAGAATACCATGCTGAAAATTTAGCTGGTAAGCCTGCAACATTCAAAGTGAAAGTTCATGATATTAAGCGTAAAGAGTTACCAGCTCTTGACGATGAGTTTGCAAAGGATACAAATGAAGAAGTAGAAACTTTAGAAGAGCTTAAGACTCAATTAAAGGAAAAGCTTCAAAAAGATAAAGACCATCAAGCTGAGCATGCAATTCGTGATACATTAGTAGAAAAAGCTGCTGAAAATGCAACAATTGAAATTCCTGAAGCAATGATTAATACAGAAGTAGACCGTATGCTACAAGAATTTGAGCAACGTCTTCAAGCTCAAGGTATGAACCTTGAAATGTATTTCCAATTCTCAGGACAAGATGAAGAAGCAATGCGTGAGCAATTTAAAACGGATGCAGCTAAGCGTGTACGTGTGAACCTTACACTAGAAGCAATTGCAATTGCAGAAAATCTTGAAGCAACAGATGAAGATGTAGACAAAGAAATCGAAAAAATGGCTGAAATGTACCAACGTTCAGTTGAAGAAATTAAAAATATTTTTGCTGCTCAAGGTGGACTTGAAGGTATTAAAGGTGACCTTAAAATCCAAAAAGCAGTTGAATTTCTTGTTGAAAATAGCAAAAAAGCATAATAACTCCAGAACAAGGCGCGAATTATTCGCGCCTTGTTTTCTTCAAAAAAAGATATGATTCCTGTTTTTTTAAAAGGTCGGGAGGCGATGAATGGTGTCGTTGTTTTTCCTTTTTTGTTCAATAGTTTCAGAAATGATCTTATATTAAGCATGTAAGCACATAGCTTATTATCCCACGCACATGTATGGAGTTTGAAGGAATTGAACAAGCTGATTAAAGGGACGGGCACGAACATGAGTAAATAGGGAAATGATTTTTTGTACAAGAAAAAGGATTTTTATCACTTTATCTTGAATGTATAATCAATCCATACATAAAATGAAGTAATCATACTTGATTGCTTGTCTTCTATGTCTTAAGACAAATCTTACATAGGTGAAGAATGTTCTCATGGAGGTGAAATCGCTAAAGTATATTGGTCGGATCCTGAATGTTCGACTGCAATCGATGTTGAGCGTTTCACGTAACTAGAGCAATAAGGGTTTTCTTTATGGTTCTCATCGTAAATGTGATACAATGACAAAACATACGATTGTTCTAATCTGAAAGTATTAGCTAGTAAAATGTTCATAGTTATTTGTATTGTCGTGTCCATTTTTAATTGCCTTATTTAGGCAGAGTTGCTTGAGGATGGTACAATATTTACTAAGGGGTGATGATTGGATGTTTAAGTTTAATGAAGAAAAAGGACAACTCAAGTGTTCTTTTTGTGGAAAAACTCAAGACCAAGTTCGAAAGTTAGTTGCTGGACCTGGTGTGTATATATGTGATGAATGTATTGAATTGTGTACTGAGATCGTCGAAGAAGAACTAGGTACGGAAGAGGAAGTAGAATTTCAAGAAGTACCAAAGCCAAGTGAAATTAGACAAATCTTAAATGACTATGTCATTGGTCAAGATCGTGCCAAAAAATCGCTATCGGTAGCGGTTTACAATCATTATAAGCGTATAAACTCATTATCACGTTCTGATGAGGTGGAACTCGCGAAAAGTAATATTTGTATGATCGGGCCGACGGGGAGCGGAAAGACTTTACTCGCACAGACTCTAGCCCGTATTTTGAATGTACCGTTTGCGATTGCAGATGCTACTTCTTTAACGGAAGCTGGTTATGTTGGGGAAGATGTTGAGAACATTCTACTGAAATTAATTCAGGCTGCAGACTATGATGTTGAGAAAGCAGAAAAAGGGATTATTTACATCGATGAAATTGATAAGGTTGCTCGTAAATCTGAGAACCCTTCAATTACACGTGACGTATCAGGTGAAGGGGTTCAGCAGGCACTTCTAAAAATTCTAGAAGGTACGAGCGCAAGCGTACCACCTCAAGGTGGGCGTAAACATCCTCATCAGGAATTTATTCAAATTGATACGACAAATGTTCTCTTTATTTGTGGTGGAGCATTTGATGGAATTGAGCAAATTATCAAGCGTCGTCTTGGTAAAAAAGTAATTGGGTTTGGATCTGACGTTAAGCAAGATGATTTGAAACCAGGTGAATACTTAGGAAAAGTGTTACCAGAAGATTTGCTTCGTTTTGGCTTAATCCCTGAATTCATCGGTCGACTTCCAGTTATCTCGAGTCTTGAGCCGCTTGATGTAGATGCTTTGGTTGAAATTTTAACCGAACCAAAGAATGCACTAGTGAAGCAGTACAAGAAATTACTTGAACTTGATGAAGTAGAGCTTGAATTCACAGATGAAGCACTTAAAGAAATTGCCAATAAAGCGATTGAACGGAAAACAGGAGCACGTGGATTACGTTCGATCATTGAAACGCTAATGCTTGATGTGATGTTTGATCTACCTTCACGAGAAGATATTGTGAAGTGTATTATTCATGATAAGTGTGTAACTGAAAATGAGTTACCGACTTTATTAACGGCTGATGGGCAAGAAATGAGCTTGTCTAAAACAGAACCGAAAGAAAGTGCTTAATTACACCAAGGCTGACTCGGATACCGGGTCAGTCTTACTTTTTTTGTAGTTGTGTGCGAGTCTGAGACGGTTTTACATAAGAAGTTTGGCTCTTAGTTTAAAAGGGGAGGGATGAGCTCTCCAATCTTTCTCAAAACTTTCTTTGATTAGTGTTCTTTTTCCCGGTCATACTAAAGGAAAGAAAACACTACTTCTGGGGGGTTTCATCATGAACTGGACAGGAATTGCTTTGGTGATCCAACTTTTCTTTGGGGTCATCATTGGTGTATATTTTTGGAATTTATTAAAGAGTCAACGAAATCAAAAAGTGTCAATCGATCGTGAATCACGTAAAGAGATGGAAGAATTACGAAAAATGAGAGCCGTCTCCCTGAGCGAACCATTATCTGAAAAGGTTCGTCCTATGACATTTGCTGATATCGTTGGACAAGAAGAAGGTATCAGATCTTTGCGCGCTGCATTATGTGGGCCCAACCCACAGCATGTGATCATCTATGGACCACCTGGTGTTGGAAAGACAGCAGCAGCTCGCCTCGTTCTAGAGGAAGCAAAGAAAAATGCGCTGTCACCCTTTTCACAAAAAGCAGTATTTGTTGAACTTGATGGGACAACAGCTAGATTTGATGAAAGAGGTATAGCAGATCCTTTAATCGGCTCTGTGCATGACCCTATTTATCAAGGGGCAGGGGCAATGGGCCAAGCAGGAATTCCACAACCGAAACATGGAGCTGTGACAAAAGCACATGGTGGAGTTTTATTTATTGATGAAATAGGTGAATTGCATTCGATTCAAATAAATAAACTGTTAAAAGTGCTAGAAGATCGAAAAGTATTTCTAGAAAGTGCTTATTACAGTGCAGAAAATCAACAAATCCCTAGGCATATTCATGAAATTTTTCAAAAAGGGCTACCAGCTGACTTTCGGTTGATTGGTGCAACAACAAGAACACCAGATGAATTGCCGCCAGCCATCCGGTCTCGTTGTCTAGAGGTGTATTTCCGAGCGTTAAAGCCAAAGGAAATTATTCAAATAGCTGAAAAGGCAGCGGAAAAAATAAATTTCAGGACCGAAGAAGGAGCGATTGAACGAATTGCTAAGTATGCGACAAATGGTCGTGAAGCTGTTAATATCGTTCAAATTGCAGCTGGACTTGCTACAGGTGATAATAGAGAAGAAATTACGTTGGAAGATGTGGAATGGGTCCTTCATGCTAGTCAAATTGCACCTAGACCAGAGAAAAAGATTTATCATGAATCTGCAGTCGGACTTGTTAATGGACTTGCTGTTTATGGTCCGAACTTAGGTGCTTTACTTGAAATTGAAGTGAACGTAATTGATAATCCAGGCAAAGGATCTGTTAATATTACAGGGATTGCTGAAGAAGAGAGTACTGGAAATCAAATGCGCTCAATTAGAAGAAAAAGCATGGCCAAAGGCTCTGTTGAAAATGTTGTGACTGTTCTAAGACGTATGGGCATTCCAACTCAGGACTATGACATCCATGTGAATTTTCCAGGGGGAGGTCCAGTAGATGGACCATCTGCAGGTACAGCCATTGCTACGGGGATTTATTCTGCTATCCGTGGTGAAAAAGTTAAGAATACAATAGCGATGACTGGTGAACTTGGGATTCATGGGAAGGTAAAGCCAATTGGAGGCGTTGTAGCTAAAGTTGAAGCAGCTAAAATGGCTGGTGTCAAAATGGTTATCATTCCGAAAGAAAATGAGCAAGCTTTGCTGCAAAAAGTAACAGGCGTTGAAGTGGTGGCGGTTGAGCATCTTGATGAAGTTCTAGAACTTGCAATTGAACAAGAGGAGCAAGAAATTATTCCAGCAAGTACCGATCTGAACACATCCATCGCGCCGGTTTAAATTAGACAAACATATGGCGATAAGATAAAATTGAAAAAGATCAATTTTAATCTTTACTAAAAATCACCAATTGAATCCGGATACCTTTTAAGCGTCTGACTTAAAAAGTAACTTTGTCGTAAAAGAGTCAGACACTTATGAGACGATCTTGGATTCTCAATTTGGATGTATGGAGGTGTGCGCGGATGGTCGATACAAACGACAAACGACAAATTCCGCTTCTACCGTTACGCGGATTGCTTGTTTTTCCTGCAATGGTTCTCCATTTAGATGTAGGAAGACCGAAATCCGTTCAGGCGTTAGAGCAGGTGATGGAACGTGACCATCAAATCTTACTTGCAACTCAAAAAGAAATTTCTATAGATGATCCGACTGAGGATGAAATTTATCATATAGGAACACTAGCAAAAGTAAAAAGCTTACTTAAGTTACCAAATGGAACGGTCCGAATTCATGTTGAGGGGTTGCAACGTGCTCGAATTGAACAATTTTTGCAACATGATGACTACTTAAAAGTAGAGGCAGAACTTCTTGATGAAGAAGAAGCATTTCTAACACCAGAACTGCAAGCGCTAATGAGAAATCTTCTTTCAATGTTTGAACAATATACGAAAGTATCAAAAAAGGTTTCAGCAGAAACATTAGCAGCAGTAAAAGATATTAGTGATCCAGGGCAGTTTGCTGATATTATTGCAGCAAACTTACCTCTTAAGCTAGCTCAAAAACAAGAATTGCTGGAAATTACCTCGTTAAAAGCCCGTCTGTTAAAATTGATCGAAATTTTAAACAATGAGCATGAAGTATTAGGCCTAGAAAAGAAAATCAGTCAACGAGTGAAGAAATCAATGGAAAAGACGCAAAAAGAGTATTATTTGCGTGAACAAATGAAGGCTATTCAAAAAGAACTTGGAGACAAAGAGGGACGTACTGGTGAAGTCTCGACTCTTCGAGAGAAAATTGAAGAAACAGACATGCCTGAATTAGTAAAAGAAAAAGCATTGAAGGAATTAGATCGATATGAGAAAATGCCGGCTAATTCAGCGGAAAGTTCCGTGCTTCGCAATTATTTGGATTGGTTGATTCAATTACCTTGGACGTATGAAACAGAAGATCAATTAGATGTCATTCGCGCAGAAGAAATTCTAAATGAAGATCACTATGGTCTTGAAAAAGTGAAAGAGCGTGTCTTAGAGTATTTAGCTGTACAGCAGTTAACACGAGAGCTCAAAGGTCCTATTCTTTGTTTAGCAGGTCCTCCTGGAGTAGGGAAAACATCCTTAGCCCGGTCAATAGCTCGTTCACTTAACCGTAAGTTTGTTCGTATTTCTCTTGGTGGAGTTCGAGATGAAGCTGAGATTCGTGGACATCGTCGTACATACGTTGGTGCCATGCCTGGTCGAATCATTCAAGGAATGAAAAAGAGTGGATCAATAAATCCTGTATTTTTGCTAGATGAAATTGATAAAATGGCGAATGATTTCCGCGGAGATCCATCATCAGCTTTGCTAGAAGTGCTTGATCCTGAACAAAATAGTACATTTAGTGATCATTACATTGAGGAACCGTACGATTTATCAAAGGTTATGTTTGTGACAACAGCTAATAACATAGGTACCATTCCTGGTCCCCTTCTTGATCGTATGGAAATTATCTCAATAGCAGGCTACACAGAGCTAGAAAAGATTCAAATCGCAAAAAATTACTTACTGCCGAAACAAATGCAGGATCACGGTCTAACTAAAGGAATGCTACAAGTAAAGGATGAAGCGATTCAAAAATTAGTCCGATACTACACTCGTGAGGCGGGAGTTCGTAGTTTAGAACGTCAATTGGCGACACTTTGCCGAAAAACAGCGAAATTGATTGTATCGTCCGATCGGAAAAAAGTAATTCTCACTGAAAAGAAAGTGGAAGAGATGCTTGGTAAACCAAGATTCCGCTACGGTTTAGCAGAAGTAGAAGATCAAATTGGTGCTGCAACAGGACTAGCCTACACAACAGTCGGAGGCGATACGCTTTCGATAGAAGTGTCGCTTGCGCCAGGAAAAGGCAAGTTAACGTTAACCGGGAAATTGGGAGACGTTATGAAGGAATCAGCACAAGCTGCATTTAGTTACATTCGCTCACGCTCAGAAGAACTTAATATTGATCCAAGTTTCCATGAGAAAAATGATATTCATATTCATGTTCCTGAAGGAGCGACGCCAAAAGATGGTCCATCAGCAGGGATTACAATGGCGACAGCGTTAGTATCGGCGTTAACAGGTCGAAAAGTGAAAAAAGAAGTAGGGATGACGGGAGAGATTACGCTCCGTGGTCGAGTGCTGCCGATAGGTGGTTTAAAAGAAAAGTCAATGAGTGCTCATCGTGCTGGACTCACGACCATTATTATTCCAAGAGATAATGAGAAAGATTTAGAAGATATACCAAAGAGCGTGCGTAGCGACTTACAATTCATTCTCGTATCTCATCTAGATGAAGTTTTGAAGCATGCGTTAGGAGAGTAAGTATGAAAGTTACAAAGTCAGAATTAGCACATGTTGCTGTCAAGCCTGAACAATATCCGACTTCACGTTTACCTGAAATTGCGTTATCAGGTCGTTCGAATGTTGGAAAGTCATCGTTTATTAATAAGATGATTAACCGGAAGGGTTTAGCACGTACGTCGCAACGCCCTGGGAAAACACAAACGTTAAACTTTTATGAAATCAATGAGAGCATTTATTTTGTTGATGTTCCTGGGTATGGATTTGCAAAAGTTCCGAAAACAGAACGAGAAGCTTGGGGAAGAATGATTGAAACGTATTTGCAAGACCGCGAACAGCTAAAAGCCGTTGTTCAAATCGTTGATCTTCGCCATCCGCCTTCCGCAGATGATATAGTAATGTATCATTGGCTCAAGCATTTTGATATTCCTGTTATCGTTGTTGCAACAAAGAGTGATAAGATTCCTAAGGGAAAATGGCAAAAGCACTTAAAAGTGATAAAAGAGGGGTTAGAAAAAGTAGAATCGGACCCATTGTTGCTTTTTTCTTCTGAGACCGCTCAAGGAAAAGAACAAATTTGGAAAACGATTCTTCATTATACATCAAAGTAATGTATGTAAACTTTTTTAATTGAATAATCTTTCGAAAAGTGAGGAGATAATCCTCGCTTTTTTATTTTGTTTCTATTAATACGATTCCCACAATTTGGTGCCTGGAATGGAATTTCATAATGCTCAATTTAATTTCAGACTCGATGAAACACAAATCGGAGAGATCTTCCAAGTCGAAACAACGGAGAACTACATGTTGTAGGTCCACCACAAGCTGACCCTGTACCTGACCTGACTGACATGCCAAATGAGCATAGTCCAGTCAGGTCAGATTTACTTACATAAGCCGGTACCTTGTTTTAAAGCCCGCTATGAGTGGAGCCATTGCTTCTTATTTACTAGTATTTTTTATCGAATCGTTTTATTTTCTTTTGAAAATAAGAAAGGTACCAAGTCCGATCAGAAAAACTGGCCAAAGAGAGCTAAGAAAGGAGTAGGCGTCATATAACCAACTAAATGGATTAATGGAAGCAAAGCTTAGTGCAGAAAAGATGATAAGAAAACTACCTAATAAATAACCTTCTTTTTTTGTTTTCCGAGCGGATAATATAAAGGAAATACCAACGATGCTCGTATACATTCCCCAATGTTCTGGCCACCAGTTAAAAAATGAGGAAAGGTGAAAGTGAATCGCAAGACCTGTTAAAAGTGCTCCTGGAAAGATCATTGAATATTCTGGACCTACATATCCTTGTACTAAAAAGGCAAATCCTATGACAAATAAAATTGACGGCCAGCTAAGTAGTTGCTGCGCGAATGGTATCGATAATTGTTGGAGTAAGTAATAGCAGCCTACTCCGATTAATAGAACGCCTGGAAAGATACGTTGTGTCTTCATAGTGTCCCCCCTTTAAGACCAAGAGTTACTTTACTCATTCATTCGTTTGCTGCTGTTTATGCATGTCATACTTTTTTCTTATGTACTAGATTATGAAAAAGTCATACTTCGTACCATCCTTGGATACAATATTTAAATAAAGGTAGGTATTGGTTCGTTATCCAGTCTGAATAAAGAACTAGATCAAAGGAATAAGTGAGTTTTTGAAAAGGCTTTTAAAGAATAATCTCATGATAGCATAGCTTCATGATCTGTTCACAATTTTTTTTGGCGTCGTAGATTAGACATGTTATAATGTACTCAGTTATACTGGTAGAGGTCAGTCCAGTATGTTGGATTATTTATAGAGTCTGCTCAAAAAAAGGTTGGTCCCTTTTCTTGAACAAATTCGAAGCAACGAATATAGCCATTGTCGCATTGAACATGCACTTATGATAAATATAGAGATAAATGGTTGAACGGACATTAAATTTGGGGGTGAACGTCAGGATGCATATACTTGTTGTCGGATTCAACTATAAAACCGCTCCTGTCGAATTAAGAGAGAGATTTGCATTCCAAGAAAGTGAGCTTCCAAGTGCGCTAGCTCAATTACGGAATATGAAAAGCATTCTTGAATGTACGATTATATCAACCTGTAATCG
Organism: Halalkalibacter kiskunsagensis; assembly: GCF_037027555.1. Lineage (NCBI taxonomy): Bacteria > Bacillati > Bacillota > Bacilli > Caryophanales > Bacillaceae > Halalkalibacter > Halalkalibacter kiskunsagensis. Next base: position 87,364 of record NZ_JAXBLX010000005.1, read on the forward strand.
TACAGAAGTCTATGTAGTGGCAGATCAATTACACACGGGTCGACATTTTACTAAGCAGTTTTTGGCTGATTGGTTCAACTTACCTAAGGACGATTTCATCCCTTATTTAGATATTCGGGAAAACGACCATGCGGTTGAGCACTTATTCCGTGTTGCCTGTGGGCTTGATTCGATGATCCTAGGTGAAACGCAAATTCTAGGGCAAGTTAGAGATAGCTTTTTACTTGCACAAGAACAACAAGCGACTGGTACAATATTTAATCAATTATTTAAGCAAGCTATTACTTTGGCGAAAAAGGCTCACACTGGTACGGAAATTGGTGAGCATGCAGTTTCAGTCAGTTACGCTGCTGTAGAGCTTGGAAAGAATATTTTTGGCGATTTTTCAGGAAAGCATGTTGTTATTTTAGGTGCAGGAAAAATGAGCGAATTAACGGCTAAGCACTTGCATTCAAATGGAGCTGATCGAATTACGGTGATTAATCGTACCGAAGCAAAAGCAGCAGAACTTGCCGCTCGTTTTCTCGGACAAGCGCGCCCATTTGAAGACTTGCAGCGTACATTAGCTGAAGCAGATGTATTAATTAGTTCAACAGGTGCCCGTGATTTTGTCATTACTAAAGAAATGCTGGCAGGATCGATGAAAAAGCGGAAAGGCCGTCCGTTGTTTATGGTAGATATTGCCGTACCACGCGATTTAGACCCAACTCTTGCTGAGTTTGATGATGTTTTCTTATATGATATTGATGATCTACAAAACATTGTTGAAGCTAATTTAGCTGAACGTAAGCGAGAAGCAGAAAAAATTGAGCTAATGGTTGAAGTAGAAATCGATGATTTTAAGCAATGGTTAAACACATTAGGAGTAGTGCCGATTATTACAGCTCTTAGAACGAAGGCGCTTGCGGTCCAAGCTGAAACGATGGAAAGCATCGAACGTAAGCTCCCTGATTTAACAGAGCGTGAGAAAAAAGTATTACGTAAGCATACGAAGAGTATTGTTAATCAGCTTCTACGTGATCCAGTAACGAGAGTAAAAGAGCTTGCAGCTGAACCAGATGCAAATGCAAAATTGGAGTTATTCACGAAAATCTTTGCTTTAGAAGGTGAGTTAGCTTCACACGAAGAAGAAGTTCGAATAACAGAAATAGAAAAGCAATGGGAGACTCAAAAACAAGAATACGTAAGCGTAGCAAGACAACGTACAGCTGTTGTCCGTTCTTAAGAAAGAAGGGACGAACGAATGAATTGGATTTATCCTATTACGATTGTATTGTATAGTATTAGTTTATTTGGTTACTTTATTGATTTCTTACAGAACAACCGGAAGGTCAATCTTATGGCCTTCTGGTTGCTTTCTATTGTTTGGGTCTTACAAACTGTTTTTTTTATTATCCGTGCAATTGAACTAGATCGAGTGCCATTGTTAACCCCTTTTGAAGGATTGTTCTTTTATGCATGGTTAGTCGTAACTCTTTCGCTGGCAATCAACTGGTTTTTTCGAGTTGATTTTCTTGTTTTATTCACAAATGTAATTGGGTTTAGTATGATGGCCTTTAGCTTGTTTACTCCCGATGGTGATGTACCACAGTCACTCTCTGCTCTACTTGCTTCAGAGCTCCTCATCATCCACATTTCATTCATTTTGCTCTCATATGCAGCCTTTACGTTATCATTTGCTTTGCAAATGATGTATGTGATCCAGTATCAAATGCTAAAGCGGAAAATTTGGGGAAAACGGTTAGTACGGTTTGGAGGACTTGCAAAACTAGACTCACTTTCATTTATGGCTGTTGTCATTGCTTGGCCATTTTTGCTAATAGGGCTCATTCTTGGATTTATATGGGCACATAGCCAGCTTACATACGTACCGTTCTTTGATTCAAAAGTAATTAGCTCATTAATCGTCTTAACGATTTATGCCATTTATATTTATCAACGAGTGGTCAAATTAATACAAGGGTACAACATGGCCTTACTCGGAATTGCCGGCTTTCTAGTATTATTAATAAACTATTTTCTCTCAGGCCAATATTCGTCGTTTCATATATGGTATTAGTGTTCGAACAAAAAGGCCGATTTTTACCTTTTTGTTCGAACTCGCAATGAGCAAAGCAGCTGCTAACTTATAAGCCTGTTATGAGAGATCTTCTCATGCTAGGCGCGCTAGTTGAGCGGAGCCATTGCAAATGTTCACGTTAAGTACACAGATATATATAAGACTAAGAAAGACAAAAATAGGTCAAAATGATAATAAAAATTGGAGGATCGTATGCGTAAAATAGTAATAGGTTCACGAAAAAGTAATCTTGCTCTTGTTCAAACAGATTGGGTCATAGATCAGTTGAAAAAGACGGGACTTCCCTATGAATTTGAAGTGAAGAAAATTGTTACAAAAGGTGATAAAATCCTTGATGTCACGTTGTCAAAAGTGGGGGGGAAAGGATTATTTGTGAAAGAAATTGAACAAGCACTTGCTGATAAAGAAATTGACTTAGCGGTACATAGTATGAAAGATGTTCCTTCTGTGTTGCAAGATGGATTTACACTAGCAGCAGTGACAGAGCGGGAAGATCCAAGAGATGCCTTTATTTCAAATGACCATGTGAAACTTGCTGATTTAAAAGCAGGTTCGGTCGTTGGAACAAGTAGCTTACGTCGTTCAGCACAAATTCTAGCAGCGCGTCCGGACCTTGAAGTGAAATGGATCCGTGGAAATGTAGAAACGAGATTAAGAAAGCTGAAAGAGGAAGACTTCGATGCAATTATTCTAGCGGTAGCTGGGATCAAGCGTTTAGGCTTCCCTGAAGATTTGATTACAGAATACTTAGATGAATCCATGTGTGTTCCGGCTGTTGGACAAGGAGCACTTGGAATAGAGTGCCGTTCTGATGATGAGGATTTAATCAGCCTTCTAAATCGCATTAATCATGATCATACTGCCCGTACCGTAACGGCTGAGCGTACGTTTTTAAACCGGATGGAAGGTGGATGCCAAGTTCCGATTGCCGGTTATGCTCTTGTTACTGAAGACAATGAAATTGAACTCACCGCACTCGTTGGTTCTCCTGATGGAAAAATATTGTTAAAAGAAACAGTAAAAGGCTCAAACCCTGTTGATGTTGGGGAAAAGGCGTCACAGTTACTGCTCGATCAAGGAGCAAAAGAAATTCTTGATAAAGTAAAGAAAGAACTTGATCAAGGATGAGTAGTGGACCTTTAGCTGGTAAAACGATTCTCGTTACACGAGCAAAGGAACAGGCGAACGACTTATCACAATTAATTAAAAATCAGGGCGGAAGCGCAGTAGAGGTTCCGCTCATTGCTTTTCAACCAATCAACTCAAAAGAAGTCGGACAAGCCATTCATCATTTACAAGACTACGACTGGTTAATTTTCACCAGTGTGAATGGCGTTCATTTCTTTATGAACCATTATAAAACGTTACAATACGATACTAGATTTCCGACTATACAAATAGCTGTTGTTGGAACAAAAACGGAAGAAGCGCTAATGAGCTATCATCTTAGCGCCGATCTAGTTCCAAAAGATTTTGTCGCAGAAGGACTAGTTGCAGCGTTATCTCAGACACTTAAAAAAGGAGATCGCGTATTAGTTGCAAGAGGAAATCTAGGAAGAGTAGAATTAATACAAGAGGCAACGAAGCTAGGAGCATTTGTAGACGATCTTTCTGTATATGAAACGGTATATCCAAAAAGGGCTACTAAACAGCTACAGTCTGCCCTTCGGTGTCATGCGAAAATTGATTATGTTACATTTACAAGCTCGTCCCAGGTTCATCACTACATGAATGCGCTGAAGGAAATACGTATAGATCCAAAAGAAGTTGGAGCAAAAATAGCCTGCATTGGTCCAATTGCGGCACGTACGGCAAAAAAGTATGATTTACCTGTTGAAATAATTCCACATACATATACAATTGAACATTTAGTAGAGCAAATAATTCTTGATTCAAAGGAGGAGAACTCTAGATGAAAGACGTAACATTCCGCCGCCACCGTCGCCTACGTCAAAGTAATACTATTCGTAGCATGGTAAGAGAAACTCATATACATAAGGAAGATTTAATTTACCCGATTTTTGTTGTAGAAGGCACCAATGTGAAAAAGGAAGTCCCATCAATGCCAAATGTATTTCATTGGTCTTTAGACCTTGTTGACCAAGAAGTAGAAGAAGTTGTGAGCCTTGGAATTCCTGCAATCATCGTATTTGGTGTTCCTAATTCAAAAGATGACGTAGGTTCATCAGCTTATCATGACCATGGCATTGTTCAAAAAGCAATTCGTCAAATAAAAGAAAATCACCCTGATTTAACTGTTATAGCGGATACTTGTTTATGTCAATTTACTGATCACGGTCATTGTGGTGTCATTGAAGACGGCAAAGTATTAAATGACCCTACGCTTGATTTGCTTGCAAAAACTGCTGTATCTCAAGTGGAAGCAGGAGCAGATATCATTGCCCCATCGAATATGATGGATGGATTTGTTGCAGCTATACGTCATGGATTAGATGAAGCTGGTTATGTTGATGTACCGATTATGTCGTACGCTGTGAAATTTTCATCTGCATTCTATGGTCCTTTCCGTGATGCTGCACATAGTTCGCCAAAATTTGGAGATCGCAAGACGTATCAAATGGATCCAGCCAACCGTCTAGAAGCGCTGCGTGAAGCTCGATCTGATATGGAAGAAGGAGCCGACTTCCTCATTGTTAAACCAGCGCTTTCTTATTTAGATATCATTCGAGAAGTAAAAGATTTTTCTGGCTTTCCGATCGTTGCTTATAATGTAAGTGGAGAATACTCGATGGTAAAAGCAGCTAGCCAAAATGGCTGGATTAACGAAAAAGAGATTGTATTAGAGAAACTTTTGAGTATGAAGCGTGCAGGCGCTGATTTAATTTTAACGTATCATGCAAAAGATGTTGTGAAGTGGTTACTAGAAGATAAATAAGAAGGGAGCAAGACGCGATGCGTACTTACACGAAGTCTCAAGCTGCATTTGAACAAGCGAAGCCGTTAATGCCAGGTGGAGTGAATAGTCCTGTCCGAGCTTTTAAGTCAGTAAAAATGGATCCTGTCTTTATGGAACGAGGCGAAGGGGCAAAGATTTATGACATCGATGGAAATGAGTACATTGATTATGTCTTGTCATGGGGACCACTCGTTTTAGGACATGCCGATGAACAAGTAATTGCAGCATTAAAAGAAACGGCTGAAAAAGGGACTAGCTTTGGTGCGCCAAGTGAGCTTGAAACCAAACTAGCTGAGCTTGTCATCGACCGCGTTCCGTCCATTGAGGTCGTTCGTATGGTCAACTCAGGAACAGAAGCTACAATGAGTGCTTTGCGCTTAGCAAGAGGCTATACAGGTAGAAACAAGATATTAAAATTTGTAGGCTGTTATCATGGACATGGAGACTCGTTGCTTATTAAAGCAGGTTCAGGTGTTGCCACACTTGGATTGCCAGATAGTCCTGGTGTGCCAAAGTCGATTGCTCAAAATACATTAACAGTTCCTTATAATGATTTAGAAAGTGTTCGCTATGCATTTAAAGAATTCGGTGATGATATTGCTGGTGTGATTGTGGAGCCTGTTGCTGGAAATATGGGAGTTGTCCCACCAGAACCAGGTTTTCTAGAAGAATTAAGAGCTATCACGGAAGAATACGGAACGTTATTAATCTTTGATGAGGTGATGACTGGTTTCCGTGTTGGATATAACTGTGCCCAAGGAAAGCTTGGTGTGACACCTGATTTGACGTGTCTTGGAAAAGTTATTGGTGGCGGATTGCCGGTAGGTGCCTACGGTGGGAAACGTGAAATTATGGAGCAAATAGCCCCAAGTGGACCGATTTACCAAGCGGGAACACTATCAGGAAACCCTCTTGCGATGACGGCAGGCTATGAAACCCTTTCACAGTTAACACCAGCTGATTACGACCAGTTTGAAGAGTTAGCAGAGCGCCTAGCTACTGGATTATCGAATGCCGCGAAAAAACATGAGATTCCGCATCATATAAACCGAGCAGGTTCAATGGTAGGTTTTTTCTTTACCGATGAAAAAGTAACGAACTTTGAGAAAGCATCAACATCTAACCTTGATTATTTCACTCGTTACTTCCAAGAAATGATGAACCAAGGAATTTCACTTCCTCCATCACAATTTGAAGGAATGTTCTTATCGACCAAACATACAAACGAACATATTGATCAAACGATTGCAGCTGCTGAAGTTGCGTTTTCGAAGTTGAAATAATTTAAAAGCCTATCCTATCTATGATCACTCGTAGAAATGGATAGTTTTTTTATTTTTATGTGAAAGACGGTTCTCTTTTTCTGATCTATTAAACTTTCCTTTTTAAGCATATTGCCGGAGAACTTGTCATAGAGTGATATTGTACTGACTAGAAGCGTAGCAGAAGGAAAGAGAATATGTTGAGGAGGAATGTAACGTGACAGAACACCCGTCTAAGTTATCATTTTCGATTGAGGAATCGGTTTGGTTAAATAAAGGTCAAGAAGTTGAGGAAATCCTAGGGATGTCTCTTGAACCAGAGATTGTCATTGAAGAAAAAGATCTTCATGTCTACATTAAGGGTGGCTTACGTCTTGTTGGAGAATACCGTCCAACAGGTAGCGCTGAAGCTGTTGATGTAGATAGTGAATCGCTTGAGGCGCAGCTATCATTTCGGTCAGCTGGAGATGTGACAATTTCTGATGATGGAACTGGTGAGATTAAACACTTTTTCCCAATTGATGTCACCATTCCAACGAGCCGCATTCAAAATCTCGATGATGTCTACGTACAAGTCGAATCATTTGATTATGATCTCCCGGAAAAAAGCTGTATTCAACTAACCGCTGATATAAGTATTTCAGGAATGACTCAGCAGCAAGATTCGGTTGAAAAGCGAGTAGAGCAAGAAATCGAAAAAGAAGCCGTAAAGGCCGAACCACCGAAATTAGGAGCTGTTCCAACCGCATTTGCATTTGAAGCGAAAAAGCGTCCAGAAATAGGAGCAATGATTCCAAATGTACCAGGAAGTTATCCAGCTCGCCCGTTTCATCCGGTAAGTGAAGAGAGTCCAGAATCCGTGGAGGAAAAAGTAGAAGAAAAGACACCAGCCATTGCAGCCTCACCATCAACTAAATATACACGTAAGGAAGAAGAGGTAGCAAATGTGAGTTCGGATGCACCTCGTTATGAGCCAGTCGCAAGTGAGGCACGAGACATAGAAGAAGTGGATAACACAGAGGATATAGAAGACGTTGAAGAAGTAGAAATAGAGCAAGAAGCACCAACTGAGAGTGTGGAACTTGTTGCTGAAGACACAGTAGAAGAAGTGAGAGAAGAAGCCCCAGCTAAACCAGAAACAAAAATCAATCTAGCTCCTCTTAAAGAAATGGCAGTGGCACCGTCATTAGAAGAACGTCCTGAAGAAAAAGCTGATGAAGAAGAAGCGCCACCGCCTCGTGAAGAAAATGCATTGTATTTAACGAGTATGCTTTCTAAAGGAGAGGAAAGATTTTCAAAATGGAAAATGTGCATTATTCAAGAGAATGAATCTCTAGACACTATTGCTGACCGGTATGATATAAGTACGAGTCAACTCGTTAGAATGAATCGCTTGCAAGGTGAGCAAGTAGAAGAAGGTCAGATCCTTTATATACCGGTTAGTGTAGAGTCTTAAAAGGAGTAACAACATGGAATTGTTGGATTGGCTTTGCGAAAATTATCAATGGCAAAACGTGAAATTTGTAAACGAAGCGTTAGTCGAGACGGAACAAGGTCGAAAAAGGTTGCGCTATTGGTCAGATAAAGCCCTCCTTGATTGGCACATAGAATGGCGTGACCGTTGCAACGTCACGCCTTATGTGCTAGCCGACCGGATGATTCGAAACAAAGATCAAGAAGCTGCCATCTCATGGAAAGGTGGATGGTTGACCGTTCATGATGAGGTTGATCAAGGAGCTGTTGTGAGTCAATCGGAAAAGGAAATTGGCAGGTTGATTGGTGCGATGATTCACTACGGTGTACAATCAACAGCTGATATTGAACCCGTACAGCAAAAAGAACCAATGTATTCCAAGTTGCATTCGCATGTGCCTTATTTAAGGGAATCCCATAGACAATTCGTTTCGGCGTTACTGAAGGAATCGGAAATTCGAATGAAGAAGGCAACAGCTTTACAAGCGAGTTTGAACGAACGATTGCCGTTGCTAGATCCTGTTACCACACCGAAACAGGCAAAAATGGTTTATGACGTTCTAATCTGGTTTGGCACAAGGCAATTGCCAGAACGAGGATACTATTCATTGCGAATGTTTCTTTCTGAGTGGCTTGAAAAGTATGGGAAGGAATCACTTGAAAGCCTTATAGAAGGAATGTATGAAAAGGATCGAGTCACGAGAGAACAAGCGATATTCCTTTGTTCGGAATGCTTATGTCCATATGAACTCGACAACCTCGTCATGATATTAGAACGAAACCCAACAGAAGCAGAGATTGAAGAGGAGATACTAAACATAAAAAAAGAGTGGGAACAGTCAAAGATACTTGTTCAAGTGATCAGCTCTTCGATAGATAAGAAAAAGAAGGTGTTTACACAATGAACCAGGCACGAACGCCGTATGATTCGATCCTTTTTTATTATGACCTATATCCTCAAGCAATTGAAGATCACGGGAAAATTAAAAAAGTCACAACGAGCCGTGGAGTGTTTGCTTTAAAAGAAACAACAATTGGAGCGCACCAAGCAGATGAATTTATTCATGCTTTGCGAAAGCTAACTAAGCTCGGTTTTAAGCAAGCTGTTCCGATTCTTCCGACGAAATACGGAGAGTATACTCTTTCAACTGGAACTCATACCTATTATTTAATGCCATGGATGGAAGCGATTGAGTATACATCAAGAGATTCACAGGAGCAAAAGCTAGCTTCTCAGCTTGGAACCATTCATCGGTTAACGGTCAAGACGCAACCTTTTTTAAAAGAAAATGTTGATGAGTCGTATCAGCAGCTGCTTCGTCGTTGGGAAATGCGTAGACTCATGTTAAACCGCTTTGCAGATGAAGCGGAACGAAAAACATACATGTCACCATTTGAATTAACCTATATTACACATGTCTATATGCTTGATCAAATGGCAGAAGCTGCAAAGAACCATTTAGAAAAGTGGTACGAAATCTGTTTGGAAAAAGAGAAATACCGGACAGTCCTATGCCACGGAAGAGTCAATCGATCACATGCTTTTTTTAGTCCTGAAAACGAACCTCTTTTATTAAATTTTGAGAGAGCATGTATCGATACACCGTCTCGGGATATTGCTAGCTTTTGTAGATATAGTTTCCGTCATGCTTATTGGGTTGAAGAAGAGGTGCTGAAGTGGTTTATGAACTATGAGCGCCATCTTCCTCTATTAGAAGAAGAAAAGCATTTAATCTGCGCCTATTTGAATTTTCCAGAACCGATCGCCTTTGCTGTAGATTCTTATGTGGCAAGCAAAGGAACAATGAGAGAATTTGAGCATGTCCAAAGGCTCGAAAAGCGCTTAACGTCAATGCGCAGAGTGCAGCGACTGACGCAAAAGCTTATCATCGTACCGGATACAGAACAACAACAAGTCCAACAGTAACGTTCTCTTCATTGAAGAGGACGTTTATTTTTCTATATAAACCGTAGACTTATGGAAAAGTACATAACAATCATCAACGTTAACAAAATAACATCAAACGTAGTTGGTAGCAAAAGAGTACGTAAAAGCTGAAAGCAAATAAGAGGAATGAGAATTTGAGCAAACAGCGCTCGCAATTTTAACCACCAAGTTGGGCGATTATGATGGTGATGATGATGAAAACGCCTGAAACGACGACGCATCGTGACACCTCTCTTTCTAAAGAACTCCTTACTTTTACGGTATGCAACAACCCATTAGATGTGCAAGGGCACAGGATTTTTACTTATGAATTGTTATCTTCGTATAAAAAAGAAAAAATGGGCGATGCTGTTATTGACGAATGAATACGATTCGAGCTAAAATATAACCACAATCATTGAATGCGTAGAATAGGAAGAGTAGGGTCGGAACCTTTCAGAGAAAGAAATCAATAGCTGAGAGATTTCTTAAGATGTACGATTCGAATGTCACCTAGGAGCAGCTTTGCTGAAAAGTTATAGTAAGCATAGCCGGATACTGACCGTTATCAGTTTGAGTGTGTAGCACATGAGATTTATTTGTGTTGCAAACAAAGGTGGTACCGCGAGTGAACTCTCTTCGTCCTTTGATGGAGGGGGTTTTTTTATTTGTTCTATTTTAAGGAGGATCTAGTGATGAGTGATGAAAAGTTAACGATGCCAACAAAATACAACCCACAAGAAACCGAAGCGAAATGGTATTCTTATTGGATAGAAGGGAAATATTTCGAAGCAACAGGAGATGAATCAAAAAAACCGTATTCAATTGTTATTCCACCACCTAACGTAACTGGAAAGCTACACTTAGGGCATGCTTGGGATACAACATTGCAAGATATTCTTGCACGTGTGAAACGCATGCAAGGCTATGACACACTTTGGTTACCAGGTATGGACCATGCAGGAATTGCAACACAAGCAAAAGTTGAAGGGAAATTAAAAGAAGAAGGTCTAAGCCGTTACGACTTAGGACGTGAGAAGTTTCTTGAGAAATCATGGGAATGGAAGGAAGAGTATGCTTCTTTCATACGTAACCAATGGTCAAAGGTTGGACTATCGCTCGATTATTCTCGTGAACGATTTACGTTAGATGAAGGTCTTTCAAAAGCGGTTCGTGAAGTGTTTGTTAAGCTTTATGAAAAAGGCTTAATTTACCGTGGGGAGTACATTATTAACTGGGATCCACAAACAAAAACAGCGCTATCAGACATTGAAGTTATCCATCAAGATGTTCAAGGTGCCTTCTATCATATGAACTATCCTTTAACAGATGGTAGTGGGCAAATAGAGGTCGCAACGACTCGTCCAGAAACGATGCTTGGTGATACGGCAGTTGCAGTTCATCCAGAAGATGAGCGTTACAAGTCGTTAATCGGAAAAACGGTGACTCTTCCGATTACAGGTAGAGAAATTCCTATTGTTGCTGACGATTATGTTGACATGGAGTTTGGCTCAGGAGCTGTGAAAATCACACCAGCCCATGACCCTAATGACTTTGAAATTGGAAACCGTCACAATCTTGCACGCATTCTAGTCATGAATGAAGACGGTACGATGAATGACAAAGCTGGAAAATACAACGGAATGGATCGCTTTGAGTGTAGAAAACAAATCGTAAAAGATTTACAAGATTCTGGCGTGTTATTTAAAATTGAGGAGCATATGCACTCAGTTGGACATTCAGAGCGTAGTGGTGCAGTCGTTGAACCGTATCTTTCAACTCAATGGTTTGTAAAAATGCAGCCATTAGCAGATGAAGCAATTGCCTTGCAAAAGTCGGAGGAAAAAGTAAACTTTGTTCCAGATCGCTTTGAGAAAACGTATATGCGATGGATGGAAAACATTCGTGACTGGTGTATTTCAAGACAGCTTTGGTGGGGACACCGAATTCCAGCTTGGTACCATAAAGGAACAGGCGAAGTATATGTTGGGCACGAAGCACCAGCAGATGAGGAAAATTGGAAACAAGATGAAGACGTACTAGATACATGGTTTAGTTCCGCTCTTTGGCCGTTTTCTACGATGGGTTGGCCAGAGGAAGCATCACCTGATTTTGACCGTTTCTATTCAACGAATGTGCTAGTTACGGGTTATGACATCATTTTCTTCTGGGTATCAAGAATGATTTTCCAAGGGCTTGAATTTACAGGCAAACGCCCATTTGATGACGTTCTTATTCATGGACTTGTTCGTGATTCAGAAGGTCGCAAAATGAGTAAGTCACTCGGAAATGGTGTTGATCCAATGGACGTTATCGACAAATATGGGGCGGATTCCTTGAGATTCTTCCTATCTACTGGAAGTTCCCCGGGAAATGACTTGCGTTTTTACTGGGAAAAAGTCGAATCAACGTGGAATTTCGGAAATAAGATCTGGAATGCTTCACGCTTTGCGTTAATGAATATGGAAGGCTTAACGCATGACGAGATTGATGTAATAGGTGAGAAAACAATTGCTGACAAATGGATCTTAACTCGTCTTCAAGAAACGATTGCCGATGTAACGCGTTTAATTGATGTATATGAGTTTGGCGAAATGGGCCGTTTGCTTTATAACTTTATCTGGGATGACCTCTGTGATTGGTATATTGAAATGGCAAAATTACCATTATACGGTGAAGACGAAGCAGCAAAGAAAACGACTAGATCAGTTCTAGCTTATGTTCTAGATCAGACGATGCGACTATTGCATCCAATGATGCCTTTTATTACCGAGGAAATTTGGCAACATTTGCCGCATAAAGGCGAATCGATTACAATCGCAGCGTGGCCAGAGAAAAACGAGGATTATATGTTCGAAGATGCTGTTGAAGATATGGAACTATTAAAAGAAATCATTCGCTCCGTTCGAAATACAAGAGCAGAGTTGAATGTACCAATGAGCAAGCAAATCGAATTGCTGATTTCGGCAAAAGACGATCAAGTATTAGGGAAATTAACACGCGGTCAAAGCTATATCGAAAAATTCTGTAATCCAAGCAAGCTAGAAGTAGGAACAGATGTAAAAGCGCCAGAAAAATCAATGTCACAAGTACTTTCTGGAGTAGAGCTATTCTTACCATTAGCAGGCTTACTAGATTTGAACGCAGAAATTGCTCGTCTTGAGAAGGAACTAGAAAAGCTTAATAAAGAAGTAGAGCGAGTAGACAAGAAATTAGGCAACCAAGGCTTTATCGCGAAAGCCCCTGAAAAAGTGATTGAAGAGGAAAAAGCGAAGCAAGCTGATTATATGGAGAAGCGTGAAACAGTTCAAGCGAGAATTGCAGAGTTGAAGGCGTAAATAAATAGTGTTTATAAGAAAAGAGCTTGGACTTGTTCCAAGCTCTTTTCTACATGAGATTTTATCGATGAAACTTACTCTACTACTAAGTTTATCTCTAGTTGATCAGTTACCGTCTTACTCTTCTTATTGTGTAAATCGAGCGAAGAAGTAACAGTATAACCAACGATAAGAAGAAAGCTATTTTCATCATTCGTCTCTACAGCTGGTTCTTCTAAAATTATATGAAATTTCGAACGTCCGTCCATTGTTATTACTTCTATTTCAGGGTTGAACCCAGCCGTTTGCATCTCTGTTTGAAACACGCTTTTGTAGGCATCACTTATCACACCTTTAGACGGATCTGTCTTTCCATGAGTTATCTGTTTGGATGTGCTCAATTGCAGTAGCAACAGCTTTTTCGACATAGAGAATCCCCATTGCTTCTAGCTTTGTAAACTGAATCGTTTCTTCCGATTTTTGAAATTGAAGGGTATTACTCATTAATTTGAGACAATGACCGGAGTGAATATGCCAATTACGGCAATCATAAGAAGGACGAGGATTAAGGCATATCTTTGTTCGTTCATCCGTGATTTGATCATCTGTTACTCCTCCATTTCTATGTATCTATAGAGTTCGGTGAGGATGGTTGAGTCCGCACATTGATCACTAAAAATATTTACACTGAATTGTTTTAAATGTAAACTGTATTCGCGAATTGTTTGCTCAAGTAATTCAGATTCTTGTTGCTCGGGTGTTTTAGAAGAGATAACCCGTGTGAAATTCAGAGAATTCATTATTCGCATGAGCTGCCTCAGTAGGATTTCTTTTTACTTCAGTTACATTTTTTCAGCTAGATTAATGGCAATTAATTTATCTTCAACTTTTGTGGAAAGCATGATAGATTGAGAAAAGAAACTTAAAAAGGTGAGGATGACAATACTCAAACGATAAAACCGGACCGTATGAAAATCAGAGGAGAAAGACTTTCCACTTCAATAAACTTGATCATAAAGAGGCAAGAAAGATATATTTTTAGGTAATGGTACTATAGCTAATAAAAAAGCAACGGTTTTAAAAGTGATAAAGTTGCTTCAAAAGAAGGCGGATATCCTTTTTTGGAGCAACCTTCATTTTTAGAGAAAGAGAGCAAAGGGGATGGGGTTGTGAAGACGAGTGCTGAGGTGATTGAATGGATCCACAGTTTGTTGCCATTTGGAATTAAGCCTGGATTAAAGCGAATGCATTGGATGCTTGAACGATTAGGTAATCCTGAGAATCAATTAAAGGCGGTTCATATTGGGGGAACGAACGGAAAAGGATCAACACTTAGTTTTATGAGGCATGTCTTACAAGAGGCAGGGTATAACGTCGGGACGTTTACTTCTCCCTTTATAGAATTGTTTGAAGAGCGGATCTCCGTTAACGGGACACCAATAGATGAAGCGTCACTTGTTCAATGTGGCAGCCGAGTTCGTCCGTTAGTGGAAGAACTTGCAAAAACAGAGCTTGGCAGTCCGACTGAATTTGAAGTGATCACAACAATTGCTTTTGATTATTTTTCCAATCTATCAAAGCCGGATATCGTGTTAGTGGAAGTTGGGTTAGGGGGAAGACTCGATTCTACGAATGTGATTAGCCCGATGTTGTCTGTCATTACATCGATTGGGTTTGACCATATGCACATATTAGGTGAAACCCTTTCGCACATAGCCAAAGAAAAAGCAGGCATTATCAAACCGAACATTCCGATCATTTCGGGTGTCTCACAAAAAAAAGCGCGTGACATTATTGCCGCGAAGGCGAACAGCGTACAGGCAGATTATTTTCAAATACATGTTGATTTTCACGAACGTTTGCTAAGTGTTGCTGCAAATAAACAGCAGTTTGCCTATGAGAGCGATTGTGATTTGTTCGATCAAGTTACGATACAAATGCCTGGAGCGCATCAACGAGAAAATGCCTCGGTTGCGATTCGGGCATTAGAGTGGCTGCGACAAAAAGAAATGTATTTTATTTCTGATGAGGAAATACGTAGAGGATTAGCTGCAACGACTTGGATTGGTAGGTTCGAGCAACTAAGTGAATCACCTCTTGTCATTATTGATGGTGCTCATAATAAGGAAGGAATGGAGTCGCTCGCACAAACACTCACGCAACACTATCCTTCAAAACGTTATCGCTTGTTAATGGCAGCGACAAAAGAGAAGGATATGAATAGTTTGTTGAAGCCGTTTGAACAAATGAATGCATCATTTACGTTCACAACTTTTGATTTTTTCCGTGCGGCAGATGCGAAAGTTCTATGCGAGCAAGCGCCAGTTGCAACGAAACGTTATGATACAGATTGGACAAATGCGCTACGAACGGAAGTAAATACACTAGAAGAAGACAGTATGCTAATTGTATGTGGATCGCTTTATTTTATTTCTGCCGTTCGAGAACTTTGGTATAGCAAATAAAAAAACAGGTGGTACTTGAGCAAAAGAAAGACATGACCTTGCCGTGGTTGAGCAGGGTCATGTCTTTTTCCTAAATAAGTCCATAGAACTACGTGCTATTCCAAATTATGCAATTCTGTCAAGAGTTCTATTAAAGCCGTTCTTTTCATTAGTTGGTCTTTATTATACAATAAGCTCAGCAAAAGAGAAACGGTCGAAGAAGAAAGCGGAGAAAAAGAGGAATGGAGTGCTCTTGCTCATGAAACTGAACATGAAGACGCTGATTTACTAGATTTCTATGAAAATCGGACACGGTATTTGTTAGAAAATGAGCAAGACTCCAAAAAAGAAGTGGAAAGTGATAGCTTATTGCCGCGGTCATTACGGGAAGAGGAAGATGTGCACGATGATTCATTGCCTTTACGAATTCCGTATGAGGAAGAGAGGGATGTTGAAATGGTTTCTCGTCCAACCGAAGATGTGTATACGAAGCGATCGCAGCTGTTTGAGCAATTAGAAAATGAGGGTAGAGGATGACTACTAACATGAATAGAAACCCCTTTCTTTAAGCTCTTTGTTAGTTGTAGTGCGTTAGCTTTGTTTTCTGTTGGCGGACATTACGCGGCAGGGGTTCTTTTTTAAAATGAAGACACGTACGAACTAGGTACCGGTTGGTCGAGTCGTTGATGAGGAAAGTGAGCGGCGGCTTGTTGACATCGTTCAGCGTGATTTCTTCTATCAAGAAAGTGTTGCGGATGGAGAAACACGAGCGATTACGGTTGCGGAATTGCTTGAGCACGGATTGATCGATCAAGAAGAGAATGAACGTTTTTTTCGGCGCTATACGAACAATTCCTATGTGCTTGTCACAAAAGAAGGAAACACAGTGACTTACACGGCTTATTTGCTCAAAGCTCAAGATTCTAAGTAAGGAAGGTACAAAGCGATGATGGTACTTATTTATAGTTATCTCTTTCTTGTTGGTATAACGCTCGGTTCTTTTTATAATGTCGTTGGGATGCGTGTGCCCATCGGAGAGTCGATTGTTCGGCCACGGTCTCATTGTACAACTTGTGATCGCGATTTAGGAGTGCTTGATTTAGTGCCGGTGTTCTCGTATGTTGTGTTACGAGGGCGTTGCCGTGGGTGCAAGCAGCGAATTTCGCTTTTGTATCCATTTACGGAGTTGATGACCGGTTTGTTGTTTGTTGCTTCGTTCATCGTATTTGGATGGACGTGGGAGACAGTCGTATCGATGCTTCTCGTGTCGCTGCTTGCGATTATTTTTGTTAGTGATCTTCGTTATATGCTCATTCCCGATAAAGTGCTGCTGTTCTTTTTTCCTCTTTTACTCCTTATGCGCGTAACCGTTGCGCCACTTGACCCGTTTTGGGATGCGTTTGTTGGATCAGCAATTGGCTTTACATTATTGCTTGCCATTGCAATCGTCAGCCGCGGTGGAATGGGAGGGGGAGACATTAAGCTATTTGCCGTGTTAGGCCTAGTGCTTGGCTGGCAAGGTGTGCTACTCGCCTTTTTCTTTTCTTGTTTTTACGGTGCGATCATTGGCGGGATCGGCCTGTTCATTGGCAAAGTCCAACGCAAAAAGCCAATTCCCTTCGGACCATTTATCGTACTCGGCACAATTACGTCTTATTTTATCGGTTCAATTCTAGTAGAATGGTATATAACTACATTCCTACGATAAGAATAAACGCGCACAAATGTCCAACCCAACAACAAAAACCGAAGCACAGGGTCTGACCCTCAAACCAAGACGAAGCATCAAGTCTACCCCATAAATCATACAATTCTGAAACACAGGTGAATGCCCATGAACATTTGGACAAAGTCAAAAGGAGCGCGTCATGCGCTTGTTATAGAAGATCATGTCATTCGCTATGCTGGCTCAAAGCGTCCACAACTTGAGGCGATTTACGCAGTGGAAAAAACGCTATATGCCTGCGGATGTGATTAAAGATGGACAAGTCGTCAATGCTGAGTTGCTGCTCACGATTTTAGAAGAATGTTTAAGTGAGTGGGACTTAAAGCGACAGTATGTTCAGTTTTGTGTGGCGGATGGACAAGTCATTATTCGCACGCTAAAGTTGATGCTGCAACACCAGATGACGAGTAAAAGGGCAGCTATATCTCGATATAGGGGAGACCTTATTGCTGCCATGTGATGATCCCGTCTTTGATTATAAAGTGCTTGGCTTACATGAAGGGCAAAAAGAGGTGCTCTTATTTGCCTCGCGTGAAAAAGTGGTTCATGGCTATGTTGAGCTATTAGAAGAAGTTAAGCTGAAGCCGAATGCGGCCGACCTATCGTCGTTAAGCGCCTATCGGTTGTTCCATGATCTTAAGCTAACGAATGAAGTGGACTATACGATGCTCATACAAATTGATACGACATCAACGAATTTGACGATTTTCCATCAACATCATCCAGTGTTTTCAAGAACGATCCCATCTGAGTTAGATCAAGAGAGTTGGGACATTGCTCGAGACTACGCAAAATCGTCTCTTGTCTGGAAAGATGATGAAGAGATCTTGTTTACTTACATTGACGATCAAGTACGAGAAATTGAAAAAGTGATGAACTTTTATCAGTTTAATGTGTTGCAAGGAATAGGGGTAGTTAGTCAGTTACTTGTTTGTGGCGATCATCCGTATGTGGCCAGTTTTGTGCGTTCATTCAAACAAGCATTTTCGGCAAAGCATCAGCAGTTAATTGTAACAGAGGGAAATGACTACGAGCGCTTAGAACAAGCGGTTCAACTGGTTGAAAGACAAGTTGTGCCAGCGTCTTTGTTGCTCGATTATTTAGTTACTTTGCTTCCAGAGCGAGGGCATTATTTGAATTTTGATTATGCTTTGCCTGGGATCGTGTCATTTGATGCAAGCTTTGATCGAATGGAGGAAATTGCTGCTTACCACCATGAACTCGAGCAATCAAATGTTGTATCAGCTGTTACTTTGTCGATTGTTAATACAAATGAGTTAGAGATAGCATCTGATGACGTGTTGCCGCGCTATGTTGCTAGTTTTTCGCTTGAAATTAAGAAGTCGGAAGTAAGGAAATTAGGTGATTGCAAGTGAAGATCGAGTGGACTCGACAAACGATTCTCGTTGCTATAGCTGGGCTCGTCTTCATTGCCGGATTTTTTTTCTTTCTGGCGATGAACGTGCTGGCACCAGCGCGCGCTGAGCGTGAACAAGTGCTGCAAACTCTTGACGTTGAACGGCAAATCTTAAGTGAGTTGCAAGAGCGGGTGCCTGACATTGACCAGGTCGACCGATTCAAATCAAGTGTCCGTTTGCAACAGCAACTTCCTGTCAATGCCCTTATGGATCAACTGCTGTTGGCATTGTCTAGAGCAGAAGGCATTTCGTTCACTTGCGTGTAAAGGTGCGGGCAAAGGATTACGAAGCGCTCGCCTTTATATAACTGATTCAAATCAAAAAAGAAGGGAGATTTCTTCCTTCTTTTTTGCATTCTCTCGTTCTATTATCCGTTCACTTTTAATAGAATAGAGTAAAGAACGGTTTACGAGAGGAGTGACTACTGTGGAAAAAGAAAAACAAACAATCTCGGTTCGTTTAAATGGAATAAAACAAACAATCAATGAAAGTAATTCAGATCCAAAAAGCAAAGATGAAGTTGGAGCGACCCGTGAACATGTAGTAGAAGACGATACTGAACTCATTCCTCAACCAGATAACATCATAGATTTTGGAAAACGACAGGAAGAAAGAATTCAAAATGGACAACCTTATTGGGATGATGGCTTTAGTGAGAAAAGTCCAAAGCTACCTTTTAAGCGCAAGAAGAAGCCACATAATGGCGTGAACAGACCGAAGTTTCCAGTAATGTTAGTTGTCGCTTTATTTTCAGCGGTTGTCGTTGGTTTAAGTTTAGGCTTTATGGTGTTAACCGTTTTTACAGGAAACACTCCAAATGTCGTAGTCGAAGAAAATACAACAGGAGCCATTCCTACGTTTTCAGAAGGCGGAGTCGAGAGTTTCCCAGTCTTATCATTAGAAGTTGTCCAAGGTGGAGCGTTTTCTGATCTTGCGAAAGGGGAGGAAATCGTTGCTCAATTGAAAGAGCAAGGCGTAGCTGGTACATTAACAAAAGGAACTGATCCTATTTATATGTTTATTGGTGCTGGTGGAGACCGCGCACAAGCTAATAAAATAGCGACCCTTTATGATAGTTACGGGCAAGACACGTATTTGAAATCGTATCAAGTGGATGGGCAAGTAGTGACAGGACAAGCTGAACCAGTGACTGCATGGTTTACAAAAGCAATTTCACATTACAAGGAACTTCTGCAATTATCAGTGGATGGTCTTGGTGGTGGGTCGTTGTTAACGAGTGAGCGATTGGCACAATTAGAGCAGTCAACAGACAGTTTACAGGCGGAAAGAGACCAAGCATTTACACAACTGCCTCAAGAGGCTCAAGTTCACGCACTAGCAGTAGGAGACAATTTAGTCCTAGCTGGCGATAAGCTTTCAGCATACGTGGAAACAATGGATGAAAAAACATTATGGGAATCACAGCAAGCACTTTTAGATGCACTCGTGGAGTATGAGCAAGTAGTTCAAGTGTTGCAATAAATACACAGAAAAAAGATGGCCAACGAACTTGTGCCATCTTTTTTTCGTATGTTGAATAACAATGTAAATGCTAAAAGTCGCGATAATAGCTGATTCGCTGTTAAAAAAGAATTTCGCTGATATATTTTCGATTTCGCTGTTAAAATTAATTTTTTACAGATATATGGACGATGGACGAACTCGCTGAAAAAAACTTAAATTTCGCGAAAGGAAGTAGCTCCTGATCTTAGAATCACCGGAGTGAGGCAATTATTTGATCAACGACGAGCAACAATAAGCTCTTCCGTCAGTTTTCCTGACACATGTATAGCGGCACTAAGAAAAATTTGGTATTCTATTTTCGAACCTGTACAATAAAAAGAAAAACTATTGTAGAGGTGACTCCTTTCATGAAATCTTTCATTTTAGCCTCAGGTTCCCCGAGGCGCAAAGAATTGCTCGAACAAGCCCATTATTCCTTTTCCGTTAAAACAAGTCATGTCATTGAAAAAGTAGAGGAGGGACTGTCTCCAGCTGAAGTTGTGCAACAGTTAGCTAGTCAAAAAGCAGAAGAAGTGTGGAAAAAAAACAAAGAAGCAATCGTACTCGGCTCAGATACGGTCGTTGCCTTTGGTGATGAAATTCTTGGCAAACCAGAAGACAAAGAAGAGGCGCAAGCGATGCTTACAATGCTATCAGGTCATACACATAGCGTCTATACAGGTGTGGCACTTTACTCTCAAGAAGGCAACAAAATGTTTTATGAGAAAACGGATGTTGAGTTTTATTCGTTATCTGATGATGATATTGCGATGTACATTCGCAGTGGTGAGCCGTTTGATAAAGCGGGAAGTTACGGAATCCAGGGGTTTGGTGCGTATTTAGTGAAGCGAATTATTGGAGATTACTTTGCCGTAGTCGGCTTACCGATTGCGAAAACGATGAGAGAATTGCAAAAGCTAGGCATTACACCAAATATGTAAATAAAATCTACCTCGATTGAACAAAGTAGAAAGGAGTGTTTCCTTGTCGCACTCATCATTCCTCATTCGAGATGTTCCCTTACGTGAAAGACCTCGTGAACGATTGTTGAAAGAAGGTGCAAGTGCCTTAACGAATCAAGAGATATTGGCAATCCTGCTTAGAAGTGGGACGAAAAAAGAATCCGTCTTACAGGTCGCGCAGCAAGTGTTAGCAAAATTTGATGGCCTTATGTTATTAAAGGATGCTGCAATTGAAGAATTATGTACGATTAATGGAATTGGGGAAGCCAAGGCGATTGAACTTCTAGCTGCGATTGAGCTTGGGAGACGAATTCACTGCTTGCTACCTGATGAGCGCTATGTCATTCGTTCTCCAGAAGATGTATCCAATTACGTAATGGAAGATATGCGCTTTCTGAAGCAGGAACATTTCGATTGTTTATACCTCGACACAAAAAATCATGTCATTTTACGAAAGACAATTTTTATTGGCAGTTTAAATGCGAGCATCGTCCATCCTCGCGAAGTGTACAAAGAAGCATTTCGCCGTTCAGCCGCTTCGATTATTTGCTTGCATAACCATCCAAGTGGTGATCCGACGCCGAGCCGCGAAGATATTGAAGTGACGAAACGATTATCAGAGTCTGGAAAAGTACTCGGAATCGAGCTTCTCGATCATGTTATTATTGGTGATCGTAAATTTGTCAGTCTAAAGGAGCAAGGATATGTCATATAATATGGGCGGCACACTTTGTGATTAGCGAAAGACAAATTGAGGATAGCGAAGCCTTCTCGAGTTTGGTAACATGAGTTTGTTGCCTTTTTTGTTTGGAAAGAGAAAGAAGAGAGGTAGATGCTCGTACGGAATCCTAGGTGTGTGTGGGCCTATTTGCTACTTATTTCGAGAAGTTTGGTCAATTCTTTGCAATTCGTCAAAAGTTGGGGAACTTAAGGCTATTTTTTTTAATGATTATTCGTTATAATGAAGGTTATGATTTCGGATTTGTATGAAGGGAGATACATAGATGTTTGGTGGGTTCTCAAAAGATATAGGAATTGATTTAGGAACAGCAAACACGCTTGTTTACGTGAAGAGCAAGGGCATTGTCGTTCGTGAACCATCCGTAGTAGCGCTTAGAACAGATACAGGGTCAATTGAAGCAGTAGGAAACGATGCAAAGAACATGATTGGACGTACGCCTGGTAACATTGTTGCCGTTCGTCCAATGAGAGATGGGGTCATTGCTGATTTTGATACAACAGCAACGATGTTAAAGTATTTTATTCAACAGGCATTAAAAAACCGTTCGATTTTCACGCGTAAACCGTCGGTAATGGTATGTGTACCGTCTGGCATTACAGCAGTTGAAAAACGTGCAGTTGAAGACGCAACAAAGCAAGCTGGAGCAAAAGAGGCTTATACATTAGAAGAGCCCTTCGCTGCAGCGATTGGTGCCGACCTACCTGTATGGGAACCGACGGGAAGCATGGTTGTGGACATCGGTGGTGGGACGACTGAAGTTGCGATTATTTCACTTGGTGGGATTGTTACGAGCCAGTCGATTCGTGTTGCTGGTGATGAGATGGATGAGGCAATCATTCAATACATTAAGAAAAAGTATAACTTAATGATCGGGGAAAGAACGTCTGAAGCGCTTAAGCTAGAAGTTGGCTCGGCTGGTGCACCAGAAGGCGTTGATGATATGGATATCCGTGGACGCGACTTGCTAACGGGCCTTCCAAAGACGATCACAGTTACAGCGGAAGAAATTTCGGGAGCACTCGCTGATACGGTAACGACGATTATTGAGGCGGTGAAAAATACGCTTGAGCAGTCTCCGCCAGAGCTTGCAGCGGATATTATGGATCGTGGAATCGTCCTTACAGGCGGTGGAGCGTTGTTACGTAATCTTGATCGTGTCTTAAGTGATGAGACGAATATGCCTGTTCTTGTAGCTGAGAATCCGTTAGATTGTGTCGCGATTGGAACAGGAAGAGCACTTGAAAATCTTCACTTATTCCGCTCAAAAGCGGGAATTACATCACGTTCGGATAGAAAATTGTAAGTAGGTGTCAGGCATGCCATCCTTTTTTTCAAATAAAAAATTAATTATTCTTCTCGTCAGCATTATCATTTTGGTCGCCTTGATTGGTTATTCTCGTTCAGATCGTGAACAAATCACGGGACCAGAACAAGTCATCAGAGATGCTGTTGGATGGGTGCAAACCATTTTTACGAAACCCGCATACGCTGTAGCGGGTTTCTTTGAAAATGTTCGAGATATCCAGCATATCTATGAGGAAAATAAAGTGCTTAAAGCAAGACTAGATGAATATGCGCAAATTTCAGTTGAGCGAAGTTTGCTTCGGAATGAGAACAATACGCTAAAAGACATGCTCGAGTTAGAAGAAAGTTTGCACGATTATTTAATGAGATCAGCGGTTGTTATTCAAAGAAGTCCTGATCGCTGGACAGAGTATATTGGTTTAAACAAAGGGTCTGATGATGGAATTGAGCCCAATATGGGTGTCATCGATTCAAAAGGTGGGTTAATTGGAAAGGTGAAGCAAGTGAGTGAATTTTCATCTAGAATTCAGCTTCTATCTGACAATGATCGTACTAACAGAGTATCGGCAATGATCACAATGGATCAGCCAGAGTATGGCTTTATCGAAGGCTATGATGAGGATGCTGGCTTGCTAATTATGAGAAAAATTGACTTTGAGGCAGAAATTGAAGAAGGTCAAATGGTGACAACTTCTGGTAAAGGTGGCGTGTATCCAAGTGGCTTGCTAATCGGTGAAGTCGTTCGTGTTGAACCGGATGAATACGGATTAACTCAAAATGCTTTTATTGAACCAGCAGCTGATTTTTATGCATTAGATTATGTGTATATTATTGAGCGTACGAGTACAACTATGGATCCAGAATTGCTTGAGGAGGAAACATCGTGAGTCGCTTCTATATTCCTGCAGTCGTCTTTTTCTTGTTGGTTATAGAAGGAACGCTTTTTCAATTGATCACACCTTATCAGCATGATATTGATGTAACACTTGTGCCACGTTTTATTGTTGTCATGCTCGTCTTTATTGGCATTCATTCTGGTCGTTATAGTAGCATAATATATGGCCTTATTTTAGGACTTGTATATGATATCGTCTATACTCAGCTACTTGGTGTGTATATGTTTGGTTTTGGGTTCATAGGCTATGCATTTGCCTATACATATAAACGCGTACAAGATTCTTTTTTGCTGCATTTGTTGCTTGTCACTCTGGCTGTTTCTATTTTTGAGTATTATCAATTTGGGTTATACCGACTAATCGGAGTAACAGATTTGTCAGCCGTTTTATTTTTTTACGAACGTTTTTTACCGGGATTGGTGTTAAATATTGCATTTGCCATCCTCGTATATTTTCCTGTTAAGAAATTATTTCAGTATGTTGGAAAACAAGCAAGTCTTCGGCAAAGGTAGAAAAACGACAAAAAATACGGTGATTTTTCTACATCTTTCTCATCATAAAGAAGGGTTTAGCGAGAGTCGTGTTGAATTAACGTATCATCACTGTTTTCTCGTTTTACTCGGGTGAGGTGACCGTACTAGTGCGAGCAACGAAGGTGAGTGAGGCTGAGGTGAACACAACTATGGTTTCAAAAAAGCAAAATGTGACGATAAAAGGAACAAAAGAGGGATTAATCTTTATACTAGATGATAGTTGCTCCTATGAGAGTTTACTTGAAGAACTAGCTGAAAAGCTGTCATCTAAGCACTATCAGCAAGCAGACGGTCCAGATGTTTCCGTGAAGGTTGATATGGGTTATCGCTACCTTCAAGAACATCAGCAAGCAGAGTTAGAGGACATTATTTCAGAAGGGCGTAATTTAGCTGTCGATCAGTTTGAATCTCGTGTTCTATCAAAGGAAGAATCTGAGAAAATTCGTCAAGATTCACAAACTGTGACATTGATGCGAATCATTCGGTCTGGACAAGTACTGAAGATCAATGGAGACGTCTTGTTAATTGGCGATGTGAATCCTGGAGGTACGCTTATAGCAAATGGAAACATTTACGTAATGGGCGCGCTTCGGGGAATCGCTCATGCTGGATTTGAGGGCAATGCTAGGTCGGTTATTTCTGCCTCTTTATTAGCCCCTTCACAGCTAAGAATTGCTGAAGAAATCATGCATTTTGAGTCAGAAAAATCAAATGAACAGATAATGGCTAGTGCTTTCTTGGATGAAGATAATTCGTTTCAACTTGGACGAGTTCAGCAATTGATTCAAAGTCATCCAGAATTGGCGAAAAATGAGACAAAGCTGCTAGTTTAAGAGGGTTTTCGATAAGGTTGTTTTACTTTGTTGACAACTTTAGATCGCAATGAGAGGAGCCTCTGCCTAGTGAGTGGTTTCTTACGTCCGCAGGCGCACAGCGTGCGGAGCCCATTGTAACCATCTTCTTTTTACCAGCTCTTTAACGAATGATATTTTAGAAAGGGGTCATCAACGTGGGAGAGGCAATCGTCATTACAAGTGGAAAGGGTGGCGTTGGGAAAACAACAACGTCAGCTAATATTGGCACTGCCCTTGCGCTTTCGGGGAAGAAAATTTGCTTAGTGGATACAGACATCGGACTCCGCAATCTTGATGTTGTCATGGGTCTTGAGAATCGGATTATTTATGACCTCGTTGATGTGATAGAGGGTCGTTGTAAATTAAATACTGCTCTTATTAAAGATAAGCGCTTTGATTGTATGTATTTACTACCAGCTGCACAAACGAAAGATAAGACTTCTGTAGAACCAGAGCAAATGAAAGTAATCATCGATGAACTAAAGCAGGAATATGACTATGTCATCATTGACTGTCCTGCAGGAATAGAACAAGGGTTTAAAAATGCGATAGCAGGAGCAGATCGCGCGATTGTTGTTACAACACCTGAGGTTTCTGCTGTGCGTGATGCAGACCGAATCATAGGCTTACTTGAACAACAAGATATCGAGTCTCCTAAATTAATTGTGAATCGTATTCGTGGTCACATGATGAAAAATGGAGATATGCTCGATGTTGATGAGATTGCTGAGCGACTGGCAATCGATCTTATTGGGATTGTTGTCGATGATGAAGAGGTCATTAAGCATTCCAATAAAGGCGAACCGATCGCTCTTCACACAACGAGCAAAGCATCAATTGCTTATCGAAATATTGCTCGCCGCATTCTTGGTGAAACGGTGCCACTCATGTCACTCGATGAACAAAGAGGCATGTTCGCTAAAATTAAGCAGTTTTTTAGTGTGCGATAAAAAATGATGATACAAGAGTAAGGGAGCAGGACAAGGCCCTTGCTTTTTTTGTTTAAAGCAGGATTCTGATGAACGTTAAGTGAATATTTGTGAAATGCTGAAAGTTCAAATTTTGTCATTATCGATGATTATGTTCGGATACGATGCTTGAGCCGGGGTGAGGAGGGGAACGCTTCTTATCATTCACTTTCTGAGCGTCGTAGCAATTATTTGGCAGAGTTCGGTAACAGAGGAAAGAAGGCATGTTATTATAGTTTCCGAGAATGTGGTTTTTAAAAAATAGGAGGCCAATAATACATGACGATGATGGAAGAACATTTGGAAGAAACTACAAAGAGCATTCGTTGTATGGTGTTGACGGTTACAGATTCATGTTCATACGAGAATGATGACGGTGGAGCACTTATCAGATCAATGTTAGAAGAAAAAGGACACATTGTTTCTGAATATCAAATTATTAATGCCGAATACAGTTTAATTCAACACTGGATTAAAATTGCTGCGATTCGTGCAGATGTTGACGCAATATTAATTACAGGTGGAACCGGGATTGCTCTTCATGATACGACACATGAAGCAGTTCGAGATAGTTTAGATAAAGAAATGCCAGGGTTTGGCGAGCTTTTTCGCCATTTAAGTTTTAAAGAAGAAATCGGCACAGCCGCGATTTTAAGTCGTGCGATTGCTGGTGTACGCGATGGCAAGGCAATTTTCTCAATGCCGCGTCCAACAGGTGCGATTCAACTTGCAATGGATCGAATTATTTTACCAGAACTATGCTCGGTGATGAAAGAAATACTTATGGACAAAGTGCGAGTATAAGCATAATAACGTGATGGAAAGACTGTTTTTGGGAGGGACTCAAGCAGTCTTTTTTTATGTTGTGGTTTGAAATAGGAAATCAATAGGTGAAAAAGCAGATGTAATTCAAAAATAGCAGATAATAAGCTAAATTGATAGATAAGATATTCAAAACGATGAATGGAGAGTGCCCAAAAGGTGGTTCCCCTTTGGGCATTTCCAGTCCTACCGATGCTGTTCATAAACCGCTGTCTTTGTTTCGTGCTTCAACCAGTCTACTTCTTCCGTAGTTAGCTTATACGACTCAATTGCTTTGCTATTTTCAATGACTTGCTCCGGGCTGGTTGCGCCTGTGACAACAGATGCAACAACTGGAGAAGCAAGACAGTAATTAAGCGCGACCGCTTGTAGTGGACGTCCTTGCAAGAACTCTGCATCAAATGATGACCTGAGGGCGCCTAGATCTTTATAGGAATAAGTAAGATAGCCTTTTTCTTTTATTGAATCAGAAGTTTTTTCAAGAGCTCTGGTAGTCAGCAATCCTTTTGCAACGGGACCTCTTGCTACAACGCTCACTTGATGCTCTTCTAACAAAGAAAACCATTCTTCTGGGCGACGATCAAGCAAACTATATTGCATCATCACACTAACAATCTGTGAACGTTTTGTATATTCGCGAATAACATTTGGGCGAATCGAGGAAATGCCATAATGACGAATCAATCCTTCTTGCTTTAACTCATCAAATGCTTCAATTGTTTCATCTATATTATCCCGAGTCGTTCCTCCATGAAGCTGATACAGGTCAATATAATCGGTCTGTAAGCGGGATAAACTATCTTTCACTGCATGTTTAATATGGGATTTCGAAGGATCCCAGCTCCAGCCTTGCTTGCCTTTTTCAAAGCGATTGCCTGCCTTTGTCGCTAATACAATGTCTTGGCGCTTTCCTTTTATGACACCTCCGATAATTTCTTCATTTAAGCCTTGGTCATATAAATCGGCTGTGTCTAAGTAGTTAATGCCGTTATCTAAGGCTGTTTCAATAATCCTCTTCGCCTCATTTGTATCCGTACCAATACTCATACAACCGAGACCAATCTCGCTTACATATAAATCAGAGTGTCCGAGTTTGCGTTTGTTCATTTGTTTAGCTCCTCTCATCTGAATTGAAAATCTCCCTATCATGATAAGTTGTTAAAAAGTTCATTTCTAAGCAGTTCCTCGAGGAAGTGGCAATGGCTCCGCACGCTGCGTGCATTTAGGAGAACTCCATTCCTAAATGCTTAAGAGAAGGCATCGGCTGCGCACATTGCTTCGAGGTAATTCAAAAAGGGAAAGGTCGCCCTTTTTGAAGTCTCGAGGAAGTGGCAATGGCTCCGCACGCTGCGCGCATTTAGGAGAACCCCACTCCTAAATGCTTAAGAGAAGGCATCGGCTGCGCACATTGCTTCGAGGTAATTCAAAAAGGGAAAGGTCGCCCTTTTTGAATTCTCGAGGAAGTGGCAATGGCTCCGCACGCTGCGCGCATTTAGGAGAACCCCACTCCTAAATGCTTAAGAGAAGGCATCGGCTGCGCACATTGCTTCGAGGTAATTCAAAAAGGGAAAGGTCGCCCTTTTTGAATTACCTTTTCTATTATGTCATATCGAAAACGGACAAGTCATATAGTTTAAGTAAATAAGTTCGTAAAAAAAGGATGGGGGAGCGTATGTCAAAGGATCTTAATAAAGTTCGGAGGAAGTTGGACTCTAGAAGGCGGCAAATCAATCAAAATGTGAAGCAACGTGAACGTACGGTGCCGATGCTCATGAATCGTCATGAGGATGCAAGAGAAGAACCAGATTTCTATGTCCCACCGAGTTCAAACAACAGTGCGCTACCTCAAGTGAAAAAAGGTGATTTCTTTTTATTTCGAGTAATGGCTGCGATTTGTCTATTTTTAATGATGGCGATTCTTTTTCAGTCTTCGGTTCCACAGGCAGAAGGAGTCAAGCAGTTTGTAAAGGATTCATATGAACAGGAGTTTCAGTTTACTGCCGTTGCAAATTGGTATGAAAATCAGTTTGGGCGTCCACTTGCTCTTATCCCAATGAATCAAGACATTGCTCAAGGTGATCCGAATGAACAAGTCGAAATGGCTTATGCACTTCCTGCATCAGGTACGATTAGTCAAGATTTTGAACATAACGGAAAAGGAATCCTCGTTGAAACGGGGATGGATGCAGAAGTTGAAGCTGTCAAAGGTGGCCAAGTAACGAAAGTAGGTAGGGATGAGAGTGAAGATAATCTTGGGAGAACAGTGACTGTTAAACATTATGATGGCACAGAATCTCTTTATGGAATGCTTGATAAAGTGGAAGTGAATTTGTATGACTATATCAAAGCAGGCTTTGTCATTGGAACAGTCTCGACAAATGCAGAGGCTGGAAAAGGAATTTATTATTTTGCCCTGAAGAAAGATGATCAGTATATCAATCCTAGTGAAGTTATTTCATTTGATTAATATGAAAGAAATCACATCTAAGATTAAAGTAAACCCACTATTTTGGTTTGTTGTCGGGATTGGTGTCTTAACAGGGTATTTCCGAGAAGTACTGATGATTTTTCTCATCGTTTTTATACATGAAATGGGGCATGCGTTGGCTGCGCATTACTATAAATGGCGTATTCATAAAATTGAGCTATTGCCCTTTGGCGGTGTAGCAGAGGTAGAAGATGCAGGAAATCGGCCATTTCATGAAGAATTGATTGTTATTATAGCAGGACCGCTTCAACATATTTGGATGATTCTTTTGTCCTACTGTTTCGTTCACTTCTCATTTTGGACGGCTACCGATCATCGTCTTTTTGTCTGGCACAATCTTATGATTCTTTTGTTTAATTTGATTCCCATTTTACCTCTTGATGGGGGGCGTCTTGTACAATTGTGGTGTACTTACCGCTTTCCTTATGTACAAGCGCTTCGGTATTCAAGGTGGGCGTCAATTAGTGTGCTACTTATCTTAATTTCCATAAGTGTCATTTGGTTTCCTTATCACTTAAATTTATGGGTGATTCTTTCTTTTCTCGGACTCATGAACTATTTAGAATGGAAGCAACGACATTATCGTTTCATGCGCTTTCTTATGGCGCGAAGGTCGTTTAATGACAAACAGCATGTAAAACAATCATCTCTATCGATACGTGATTCTATGCCGTTAAAAGAAGCAATGAAACAAATCAAAAGAGGACATTATCATTTCTATAAAGTATTTCAACTGAAAACGGGAACAGCTCAAACGATTGAGGAAAAAGAGCTGCTTCATCTCCTATTTACCGAAAAAAAACCTCATGTTCCTCTTTCACAGCTTTTACCTGAGTTAAAAAAGCTATAGATTTTCTAAGCCTGCTATGAGTGGGTTCTCATAGTAGGAACGTAACGTTCGCTTACTTGACGATCATCTTAAGGTCGATTCTCACTTGATTCACTGCCCTTGAATTATCAAAGTTGCTTTCATGAACCGAATGAAGACTGTTACAATAGAGAAAAGAAACAAGTAAAAGGAGCTTTTCTCATTGAAGAAAATATATTTGAATATGGCGACGAGAGAAAGAAGAGCGGCTGTTGTAGAAAATGGTCGCGTTGCGGAGCTAATGATTGAGCGAACGCTTGAAAATCGGATTGTGAGCAATGTATACCTGGGCCGTGTCGTGAACGTGTTGCCTGGTATGCAGGCAGCGTTTGTTGATATCGGCCGCGAAAAAAATGGCTTTCTCTATCGTGATGATTTACTCTCGTTTCATTTATCAGAGGAAGATGAAGAAACGAAAAAAGAACAAAGCATATCTAAATTCGTGAAAAAGGGCGAGGAATTATTAGTACAAGTGACGAAAGAGGGATTTGGATCAAAAGGCCCTCGCCTAACAGGCGTTGTTTCGTTTCCAGGTCGGTTTCTTGTCTATATGCCAGAAGGGGATTATGTCGGTGTATCGCGTCGCTTTTCAAAAGAAAGCGAGCGCGAACGCTGGCGAGAGCTTGGAGAAAAGGTAATAGAGGAAAAGGAAGGACTTATTATCCGTACCTCATGCGAAGGACAAGCTCCTGAAGTCATTATCCAAGAGCTTCAATTTTTACGGACATTATGGAGAGAGATTTGGAAAGAAGGAAAAAACGAGAAAGCTCCAGCATTAATTCATCAAGACTCTGGTGTGATCGAGCGAATCGTACGAGATTTTTCGTATGCTGAAATCGATGAAATCGTCGTTGATCAACTAGATGAATACAAATTGTTGAAAGAACTGTTAGAGCCATTTCCACAGTTACAAAGCTCACTTACATTGTATCGTGATAAAGAAAACATCTTTTCGGCATATGGAATTGAAAAAGAGCTTGAGCGAGCACTACGTAGACAAATATGGTTGAAAAATGGCGCCTATTTAATGATAGATCAAACAGAAGCGCTTACCGTCATTGATGTAAACACGGGGAAATTTACAGGGAAAACGGATTTACATGATACCGTACGGAAAACAAATAGTGAGGCAGCGAAAGAGATCGCAAGACAGCTTCGATTACGAGATATTTCGGGCATCATTGTCATTGATTTTATCGATATGAAGCGTGAACAAGACCGGGAGCATGTTCAAGCTATATTTGAAAAAGAGCTAAAGTATGACCGGACGAAAACAAATGTATTAGGAATAACGGGTCTAGGGTTACTTGAAATGACAAGGAAAAAAATCAGGCAAAACCTTCAAGCAAGCTTATCAAAAACGTGCCCGACATGTGCTGGAACGGGGGTCGTTCTCTCAAATGAAGCACAAGCATTTAAAATTGAGCGTCAGCTGTGGGAGCATCGAGGCATGGCAGAAGAAGCCATCGTGCTTGAATTGCCCTCTACTGTGGCACCGGTGTTATTTGGGCAAAAGGGAGAACACTTAAAACGGTTAGAAGATACATTAGGATTTCGAATTCTCGTTTATCCGAATAAGACGTTAAACGAAGAGAGTTTTGCGATTCGTTATATAGGGAGTTTCACCGAAGCGATTGCGCAGCTTGAGCGGTTAAAAGCGAAATAAACACGTTGACACAATTAAAGAAAATATGCTACAATATCGCTTGTTAGTTATTTGGTCGCACCCAAACAACTATAACCGCACAGAGCAGGTTTTATAAAGGTTTTTAGCCTACCTGGGATGGCGAGTCTGAGTATATGAGGAGGTGCAAGTATGTACGCAATTATTGAAACTGGTGGTAAGCAAATCAAGGTTCAAGAAGGCCAAGAAGTTTACATCGAAAAATTAGACGCAGAAGCTGGTGAAACAGTTAGCTTCGATAACGTTTTATTCGTAGGTGGCGATGAAGTGAAAGTTGGGGCTCCATTTGTAGAGGGCGCAACAGTAACGGCTAAAGTTGAAAAACACGGTCGTCAAAAGAAAATCATCGTTTGGAAAATGAAAGCTAAGAAAAACTACCGTCGTAAGCAAGGTCATCGTCAACCTTACACGAAAGTGGTAATCGAAAAGATTAACGGCTAATCAAATGATTACGGTTGAGATTTCTCGAAACGACATGAGTGACATTGTCTCTTTTACGATGAGTGGACATGCAGACTCTGGTCCGCATGGTCATGACCTCGTTTGTGCTGGTGCTTCAGCTGTCTCTTTTGGGTCTGTCAATGCCATTGCTGTGCTTTGTCAAGTAGAGCTTGAAGTAATGATGGAAGAGGAAGGCGGCTTTCTCCGCTGTTATGTTCCAAACGGTTTGGATAACGTAACACTTGAGAAGGTGCAGCTTCTTCTTGAGGGCATGATAGTGTCTCTCCAATCAATAGCTGAAGAATACAGCCGTTATATTCAAATCAACGATAATATCGGGAGGTGAATTCCATGTTAAAAATGAACCTTCAATTTTTCGCATCGAAAAAAGGGGTAGGTAGTACAAAGAACGGACGTGACTCACAATCTAAGCGTTTAGGCGCTAAGCGTGCTGACGGTCAAGCTGTAACAGGCGGTTCTATCCTAGTACGCCAACGCGGAACACGCGTATATCCTGGTGTGAACGTAGGTAAAGGTGGAGACGATACACTATTTGCGAAAGTAGACGGCGTTGTGAAATACGAGCGCGTTGGTCGCGACCGCAAACAAGTGAGCGTATACCCTGCATAATTGAAAAAGCTCTCTAGCAGCATGTTGCTGATAGAGAGCTTTTTTGTTGATTCTAGCAAAAGTGTGAGAGCAGCAGACAACCTCTAGAGAAAATTTAATCGCGAATTTTTAGAAATAACAGCGAAAGTCGAATTTTATCAGTGGAAATCGAAAAATATCACCGGAAATCAATTTTTAACAGAGAATTTTCAGAAGATATCAGCGAAAATCCCCTAGCCTATGTGTCTGCTTTTCCTTTTCACTTTCAACAAAA
This sequence comes from Halalkalibacter kiskunsagensis, assembly GCF_037027555.1. NCBI lineage: Bacteria > Bacillati > Bacillota > Bacilli > Caryophanales > Bacillaceae > Halalkalibacter > Halalkalibacter kiskunsagensis. The sequence continues at coordinate 120,877 of NZ_JAXBLX010000005.1, forward strand.
AATAGTATAGTTACTATAACTGATTCGTTTTGCGAAATAATAGGGGGGAAGGTGACTGATCTGATGAAGGCTTTTGTAAATGGCACCGTTTGGGTTGGAACTGGAGAAACTTTACGAGGAGCAAAGGTTCTTGTTAATAACGGGAAAATAATTGGAGTAGGAAAAGACATTACGATCCCTGCTGAAGCAGAAATTATGGATGTTACTGGAAAGTATGTAACTCCCGGGTTAATTGATGTACATACCCATTTAGGAGTATTTTCAGAAGGATTAGGTCAGGCTGGACATGACTTTAATGAAACTACCGATGCTGTAACGCCGTATATCCGTGCAATCGATGGAATCAATCCGTTTGACCGAGGCTTTGAAGATGCACGAATGGCAGGAGTGACGACGGTTCAAATTATGCCAGGAAGTGCAAATGTCATTGGTGGAGAAATGTCGATTGTGAAAACGTATGGAACGGTCGTTGATGAAATGATCGTGAAATCACCGTCAGGCATGAAGGCTGCTTTTGGTGAAAATCCAAAGCGTGTTCATGGTGGGAAAGGGAAATTGCCCGTCACCAGAATGGGTGTTGCTTCCTTGTTTCGTCAGCAATTCATGAAGGCACAAGATTATAAAAAAGGTTTGGAAGCAAAAGAGGTAAAGACGCGCGATCTTGGAATGGAGCAGCTTGTCAAAGTGCTGAACAAAGAAATTCCATTACGAGCACACGCGCATCGAGCCGATGATATTGCAACATTGCTGAGACTTGTAAAAGAGTTTGATATTAACGCGACTATTGAACATTGCACAGAAGGCCACCTCATTACATCCTATATAGCAAAGCACAACGTTCGTGTGTCCGTCGGGCCAACAATGACGTCACGGACAAAGCAAGAATTAAACAACAAAGGATGGCACACGCTCGGTGAACTTGAAAAGCATGATATTCCTTTTTCTATTACGACTGATCACCCTGTTGTAACGATTGACCATTTGCTCACATCGGCGTTAACGGCTGTGAAATATGGCCTTTCAGAAGAAGCTGCTTTTAGAGCGATAACGATTCGAGCAGCCGAACATTTAGGGATTGAAAAGCAGGTTGGTTCATTAGAAGAAGGAAAAGATGCAGATCTCGTCATTTGGAGTGACGCTCCATTTTCTGCGCTTGCGATTGTAGAAAAAACGTTTATTAAAGGTAAATGTGTGTATAATGTATAAGGGATAAATTGTGCGAAGATAAGTGATAAGGATATTGGGTGATGAAACGAGTAATAGACACCCTTATTAGAATGAGAGTTGCTATTAGTAACTCTTTTTTCATCACCTTTTTGAGAGGAAAGAAACAGGAAGTAGAAGGTGTTATCTAGTGAATAAAATAGAAGAAGAGAAAATTAAGCGATTACAAGAGTGTGCTTCTGATGCTGAGGCAGAACAGGAGCAAAAGAAGTTAATGACAGAAATAGCAATATTGAGTGAGCGAGAACGGATCCAAGAGGCTGAGTTTGCTCCTACCTCTTGTTGGGAGAGTGAGAAAGAGTGAGGCTAACAGTTATAGGATATTGGCATGGATATCCAGAAGAAGGGGAGGCAACATCAGGTTACTTGCTTGAAGAAGGGGAGTGGAAACTGTTACTTGACTGTGGCAGTGGCGTCATTTCTTCATTGCAAAAGTATTGTGATGTTACAGATCTAAATGGAATCGTTTTGTCTCATTACCATCATGACCATCGAGCCGATGTTGGTATTTATCAATATGCTAGAATCATAAACCAAGGCTTAGGCAAAGCGATGAAAAATGCAACGATTTATGGACACCGTCAAGATGAACAATCGTTTTTAAAGCTGGGGTACAAGGACCTGCTGACTGCGCAATCATATGATGACAAGAAACCAATAAATATTGGCCCTTTTACATTTACGTTTTTACAAACCCATCACCCAGTTCCGTGCTATGCCATGCGAATTCAGGCTAAAGACAATACACTCGTTTACACAGCTGATTCAAGTTATTTCCCCGAACTCGCAGATTTTGCTATAGAGGCTGATCTTTTGATAGCAGAATGTAGTGGCTACGAAGGCGATTCGATTGGACAGTTTGGTCATATGACAAGTGAGGACGTCGGACAGCTAGCAAAGAAGGCGAAGCCAACGCAGGTACTTTTAAGTCATCTACCGCACTTTGGGAACCATGAACAATTGCGTACAGAGGTTGCGAAGCATTTTTCAGGAACCGTTAGGCTCGCATCATCGGGGTTACAACTGAATGTTTAGGAGAACATCACTTTGCTATTAAGTGGTGTTCTTTATATTGTCAAAGGGAATTAGTAGCTTTGTTTTTTTAATCTAGGTATAATGGAAGTTGGAATTTAAGAAAACGCAAAGAAGAGGGCAAACAATGAATAAGAGAATTGAAAATATTACGATCTTTGCATGGCTAACATCTTTAATAGCGACACTTGGGTCATTGTACTTTTCTCAAATAAGGCTGTATGAGCCGTGTACGCTTTGTTGGTATCAGCGAATTGTTATGTATCCACTCGTAGTCATTTTGGTGATAGGAATGATAAAAAAGGATGCAAATGTTGCGCTTTACTCAGCAGTTTTTTCATTTATTGGCATTTGTCTATCAATCTATCATTATGCGATACAAAAGCTTGCTTTCTTCAGTCAAGCAGTACCAGCATGTGGTCGTATTCCTTGTACAGGTCAATATATTAATTGGTTTGGTTTTGTGACGATTCCGTTTCTTGCACTAACGGCATTTGTCATTATTTTTATAAGCAGTCTCGTTATTTTAAAGCTGGCTAGGGGGAAATAAGTAAATGAAGAAAATAATTATATTTGGCGGCATTGTCGTTTTAATATTCGTCGCACTTGCTGTAGTGTCGAATTTACAACAAACGAAAAAAGCAGAAGGAAATCCATTTGGAAAAGATAAATTACATCCAGCGACCATTGAGTTGATTAATGATCCAAACTACCAAAATGTCATTTTACCAGAAGAATTAGATGAGAAGCTTACAAATGAAGAAGCAACGACCGTTTATTTCTATGCTTCAGATTGTGCATTTTGTAAAGAGGCTACCCCGAGGGTTGTTCCACTCGCAGAGGAACTTAAAATTAACCTAGTTCAATATAATTTACGTGAGTTTGAAGAGGGATGGAACAAATACGGATTAAATTCAACGCCAACAATTGTTCACTTTGAAGATGGCGCTGAAGTAGAGCGGATTGAAGGCGCGGTAACAAATGCAGAGTTTGAACAGTTTTTTAACGAATACGTAATAACGAATTAGAAAAACTAAAAGGGATAAGTGAAGAGAGTCATCTTTACTTATCCTTTACTTTATCTTTACATAAAATCACTTGCGTATATAAGCATATGTTTATATAATGAGTTCAAATGTAGAAAGGACTGAATTCGATGAGCGGTACCATTTCTTTAGTTGAAATAGAAACAGCTTCAAAAATATTAAAACTGCTAGGGGATAAGACACGTTTAGGCATGGTAGCGATGCTCTCAGAAGACGAATGTTGTGTTTGTGAGTTTGTCGAGTTATTTCAAATGAGCCAACCTTCTGTTAGCCAACATTTACGGAAATTAAGAGACGTCGGTCTTGTTGAAGAAACAAGACGTGGTCAGTGGATCTTCTACCGTATTAATACGTCACATGAAGCGTATCCAATGGTTCAAACGCTTCTTGTACATCTTCCTGATCAGAGAAGCAAGCTCATTGAATTGGAACAACGCGGCTTGCGTGTAAGTTGTGATTAGAGGAGGGGTAAGAGAATGAGTAATGAAAGTGGAAAAGGTATCGGTTTTTTTGAACGATATTTAACATTTTGGGTTATTATCTGTATTATCATTGGGGTTGCAATTGGACAGTTTCTTCCTGTTATTCCCGAAACATTATCGAGGTTTGAATATGCCCAAGTATCAATTCCAGTGGCAATACTAATTTGGTTAATGATTTATCCAATGATGACTCAAGTTGATTTTAGTTCAATTGTCAATGCAGGAAAGAAACCAAAAGGTTTAGTGATCACCATTATCGTGAACTGGTTAATTAAGCCTTTTACAATGTTCTTTTTTGCTTGGTTGTTTTTAAAAGTTATCTTTGGAGGAATTCTTCCTGCTGATTTAGCTACAGAGTATATTGCTGGAGCTGTCTTGCTTGGAGCGGCGCCTTGTACGGCAATGGTATTTGTGTGGAGTTACTTAACAAAAGGTGATGCTGGATACACTCTTGTCCAAGTGGCAATAAATAATTTGATTTTATTAGTTTTGTATGCACCGATTGTTATGTTACTTCTGAGAGTTGGAAATGTAAGTGTTCCGTTTGATACGGTCATACTCTCAATTGTTCTTTACGTTTTAATCCCTTTAATTGCCGGGTATTTGTCAAGAGTATTGATTATTAAAAAGAAGGGGAAGGAATGGTTTGAAAATGTCTATTTAAAAACAATTGGTAAATTTACGATTGTCGGACTTTTATTAACACTGATCATTTTATTTTCATTCCAAGGGGATGTAATTATGAGTAATCCTCTTCATATCGTCTTAATCGCGATTCCATTAACAATACAGACCTTCTTTATCTTTGCTATTGCATACTTCTGGGCAAAGTATTGGAGAGTGAATCATAGTGTTGCAGCTCCAGCAGCCATGATCGGAACAAGTAATTTCTTTGAACTTGCCGTAGCTGTTGCCATTGGCTTATTTGGACTTCATTCTGGTGCAGCATTAGCTACAGTTGTCGGTATTTTAGTAGAAGTACCACTTATGCTTTTCTTAGTTAGAATCGCCAATAACACGAGACACTGGTTCCCGGCACATTCGGCTACCAATCAATAATTAAAATCTAAGGAGACAATGAACATGACTCAAACAAAACCAATTATTTATTTTCTATGTACAGGAAACTCTTGCCGTAGCCAAATGGCTGAAGGGTGGGGAAAGAAATACCTTGGAGACAAATATGACGTATACTCAGCCGGAATTGAAGCTCATGGTGTGAATCCAAACGCGGTAAAAGCAATGGCAGAAGTAGACGTTGATATATCAAATCAAACATCTGATACAATTGATCAAGAAATTTTGAAAAAAGCAGATTTAGTTGTGACTCTTTGTGGCCACGCAAACGACGTCTGCCCAGCGACACCGCCAAATAAAGAGCGTGAACATTGGGGCTTTGATGACCCAGCAAAAGCGGAAGGAACGGACGAAGAAAAGTGGGCGTTCTTCCAACGTGTTCGTGACGAGATCGGCGACCGTATCAAAACTTTTGCTGATACAGAAAAATAAATAAGAAAAAGATCGCAGAGCGATCTTTTTCAGAAGCAATGAGCGAAACCGTAGCTATGTTTTAAGCCTTTAGGAATGCCTTTCTCCTAAAGGGGCGCAACGTGCGAAGCCATTGCTCCTCCATTAATAAGCTTTTATACTTCTTTGAATTACTTATGTTTCACTTGTATAGATTCTGATCTATCAGAAAGAGAGGGTCTGGGCTCAGACCCTCCTTTCCTACAATAAAGGAGGAAACCAAATGCCAACGATTAAAATTTATGACCCAGCATTGTGTTGTGCAACAGGGGTATGTGGACCGAGTGTAGACCCAGAATTAACACGTGTTGCAACGACTATCTTTCTGTTAGAGAAAAAAGGGATTGATATCACTCGCTATAATTTAGGATCTGAGCCACAAGCATTTATTGATGAGACAAACATTCAGGAGCTATTAAATACAAAGGGAACAGATGCGTTACCTGCCGTTATGGTTGACGGTGAAGTAAAGCTTGTAGGACGTTATCCTACAAATGGAGAATTTGCAAAATGGGCGCATATCTCAGTAAGTGAGCTGACAAAAAAAGAAACAAAGTCTAAGGGGATTGAGTTATTATGAACAGGCGTTTTTTGCCAACATCAAATAACGTAACTCCTTATTTGTTTTTTACAGGAAAAGGTGGAGTTGGAAAGACGTCAACTGCGTGTGCCACAGCAGTTGCGCTAGCGGATGAAGGGAAACAAGTGTTAATTGTGAGCACTGATCCAGCTTCGAATCTCCAAGATTTGTTTGAGGAAGAAATCGGCTACGAAAAAACAACGATTCCACATGTTTCCAACCTACAAGCGATTAATCTTGATCCTGAGGCTGCAGCTGCGGCTTATCGTGAAAAAGTTGTTGGGCCATACCGCGATAAGCTTCCAGGTCCAGTTGTGGCTCAAATGGAAGAACAACTCTCAGGAGCGTGCACGGTTGAAATTGCAGCATTTGATGAGTTTGCGTCGATATTAACGAATCCAGAACGAACAAGCGAATTTGACCATATCATTTTTGATACAGCACCAACGGGGCATACGCTGCGCTTGCTCCAGCTCCCGACAGCTTGGTCAAGCTTTTTAGAAGATAGTACGCACGGTGCCTCATGTCTTGGACCGTTATCAGGATTAGGCGAGAAAAAGCAATTGTACGCAGAAGCAGTGAGGGCATTATCAAATCAAGAGCTCACAACACTTGTCCTTGTTTCAAGACCAGATGAATCTGCTCTGAATGAAGCAAACCGAGCCGCGACCGAGTTAAAGGAAATTGGGTTAACAAATCAGTTGCTTCTAATCAATGGGAAGCTCCAGGAATATGTGGAAGGAGATGCAGTTTCGACGTCCTTTTATGAACGTCAAGAACAAGCATTAGCGCACATGCCAGATCAATTAAAAACGATCGAATCTTTTGAATTGCCATATGTTCCTTATCAATTAACGGGTATTAAAGCGTTACGTACATTATTTAGAGAACAAACCTTCATCGAAGAGACTGTTGAGACCAATTCTCTAGCTGATGTATCCTCCTTACGAAACATTATTCAACAACTTGGACAAAAAAATCATGGCGTCATTATGACGATGGGCAAAGGCGGAGTAGGGAAAACGACCGTAGCTTCCGCAATAGCAGTTGGACTAAACGAATTGGGTCATTCAGTCCATTTAACGACAACCGATCCAGCAGAGCATCTAACGTATGTGTTAGGAAGCCAATCCAATCACGACTTTACTGTAAGCCGAATTGACCCAAAAGCAGAAGTTGAAGCTTACAAAAAGGAAGTTCTGACAAAAGCGAAAGAAACCGTTGATGAAGATGGTCTTGCTTATTTAGAAGAAGATTTAAATTCACCTTGTACAGAAGAAATTGCTGTGTTCCGGGCTTTTGCTAATGTCGTAGAGAAAGCGAAGGATTCATTTGTTGTTATTGATACAGCTCCAACTGGACACACATTGCTTCTTCTCGATGCGGCTCAATCTTATCATAAGGAGTTAGAGCGATCGACAGGAGAAATACCAGAGGCTGTTTCGAAGTTACTACCAAGACTAAAAAACGCGCACGAAACCGATGTCGTCATTGTCACTCTTCCAGAAGCAACGCCTGTACATGAAGCAACTCGGTTACAAGATGATTTAGCTCGAGCAGGTATAACACCAAGCTGGTGGGTAGTCAATCAAAGCTTTACAGCCACAAATACATCTGATCCTATTTTAAAAGCTCGTTCTCAATCAGAGACAAAGTGGATTGAACTAGTTTCTAAGGATCATTCGCGACAAACTGCAGTCATTCCATGGCAATTAGAAGCAACGGTTGGGTATGATCAAGTTAAACAATTAACGAAATAAAGATATATTTAAGGAAGGGAGCATATCAGCATAAAATGCTCCCTTCGCATTTGCAATTCACTAGCATTTGATGGTATATTATGTATATCAATATAAGTTGATGTGGGGGCTACGAATGGAAATTCCAGTTCGATTTGAAACGAATAACAATTCCTTTGAACCGGCATATTATGAAAAGAAGTTTAAAGCGCTTGCTGATGAAAAAAGATTAACGTTATTAAATGAATTATGTGTCCGTGGAGAAACATGTGTTTGTGACTTAACGGAGATTCTCGATATTCCGCAATCAAAGCTTTCGTACCATATTAAAATTTTGCTTGATGCTGAATTTATTGAGCGAGAAAAGAAGGGGCAATGGAATTATTACAAATTAAAAGAAGAAACGATGAATGAGATACTATCAGAAAAACTGTGTTGTATCTTAAGACCAAGCGAGTGAAGGAGAAACCTTTGCTCGCTTTTTTTGTTGCACATTTCGACACTTATGGAATATACTAATAATCAAATGAATGTTTGAATGATTGGGGATGGAATGATGACAAAACAGACGAAGAACATCGATATATGTGAAGTGTTTTCTTATGATGAAGAAGTTGTAGAGACAGTAAAAGGACAATTAACTGGCCAGCGATTTGATCGATTAGCTGATATGTTTAAAGTATTAGCAGATGAAACGCGTGTCAAAATAGCATATGCACTCTGCCAGCAAAAGGAACTATGCGTTTGCGACGTTGCATCGATTATTGGGACAACAAATGCGACGGCGTCACATCATCTCAGACATTTGCGCAACCTCCGTATCGCCAAAAGTGAAAAAAGAGGGAAGCTCGTTTTTTATTCTTTGGATGATGAGCATATTCGTACACTACTGATGACAGCCATTGCCCATCAAAAAGAGGAGGTAGATGGATGAGCCGTATGGAGAAATATGTCGTACAAGGATTTACTTGTGCACATTGTGCGAGTCAATTTGAGAACAATGTGAAGCAATTACCAGGTGTGGAAGAGGCAGAAGTGAATTTTCAGGCTTCAACGATTACAGTGATTGGAAATGTAACGAAGAAAGACGTAGAAAAAGAAGGAGCCTTTGAAAATCTGAAACTCTATACAAAAGATGAGCAAGTTGAAACGAAATCACTTTGGTCACAATCGTCTACATGGAGAACGTTGATTTCTGGCCTATTGCTGTTGAGCGGTTTTTTCGTACATGGTGTTTGGGGAGAAGAATTACTTGCGATTCTTTTTTATGCCTCTTCGATGGTCATTGGTGGTTATTCTTTATTTCTTCAAGGGTTAAAAAATCTTTTCCATGCCCGTTTTGATATGAAGACGTTAATGACGATAGCGGTTATTGGGGCAAGCATCATTGGCGAGTGGGGAGAAGGTGCAACAGTTGTCTTTCTTTTTGCAATTAGTCAAATGCTTGAAACATACTCAATGGAGCGCGCACGTAGGTCGATACGGTCGTTATTTGACGACACTCCGAAGCAAGCGCGAACATGGAGGAATGGGACGTGGATCGAAGTAGATGTTGAAGATATAATGGTTGGAGATAGAGTAATGGTGCATCCCGGCGAGAAAGTGACAATTGATGGAAAAGTGATCAAAGGTGCCTCCACCATTAATCAGGCGGCTATCACAGGGGAGTCCATTCCAGTTGAAAAGCAAAGTGGGGATCCTGTGTTTGCTGGTACATTAAACGAAGAGGGGCATCTTGAAGTAGAAGTAACAAAGCTCAACGAAGATTCAACCTTATCGAAAATGATAAAAGTAGTCGAAGAAGCTCAATCAAAAAGAGCGTCAGCACAAGCATTTATTGATCGATTCGCTACTGTGTATACACCGATCATTATTGTCATTGCCTTTGCGGTTGCAATTGTTCCCCCATTATTTTTTAACGGGATATGGCTTGATTGGGTGTATCAAGGCCTTGCTGTCTTAGTTGTAGGTTGTCCATGTGCCTTGGTGATTTCAACACCCGTTTCGATTGTAACCGCACTTGGAACAGCTGCACGTCATGGCATTTTGTTAAAGGGTGGAATCCATTTAGAAGAGACAGGAAAAATTGAAACGGTCGCCTTTGATAAAACTGGGACGTTAACAAATGGAAAACCAGTTGTAACCGATATTTGGCTTGCTAATGAAGAGAAGGAAGCAGAGTTTTTAACAATCGTTGCATCACTTGAACAGCATTCGAAGCATCCACTCGCTGTAGCGGTCGTCAAGTACGTTGATGAGAAAAACTGGAACAATGATAGAGAAGTAACGAACTTTCACTCTGAAACGGGTAAGGGAATATCAGGTAAAATAGACGGGATTTCCTATTATATAGGGAGTGAATCTTTTATTACACAAGTTAGTGAATTCACTGATCATACGCAAGCGGTTATTCAGCAATTTAAGGAAGAAGCAAAAACGCTCATGATCCTTGCGACAAAAAAAGACGTAATTGGAATGATCGCTCTTAGTGATTCAGTGCGAGAGGAAAGCAAATCAATTGTATCAGCCCTTCATCACCTTGGTATTCGTAACACCATTTTGCTTACTGGGGATCATGAACGCTCAGCGCAAGTGATTGCAAATCAAGTGGGGATATCGGAAGTGAAAGCGAATCTGCTTCCAAATGAAAAAATGTCCTATGTTCAATCATTACGTGACAGCGGAAGACATGTTGCGATGGTCGGAGATGGAGTAAATGACGCTGCTGCCTTAGCTACGGCGAATGTTGGGATGGCGATGGGTGGTGCGGGATCTGATGTAGCGTTAGAGACGGCTGATATTGTCTTTATGAAGGATGACTTATCGAAGCTCCCATTTGCAATTCAATTAAGTAGGCGTACAAAAACGATTATTAAACAAAATATTACGCTATCATTAGTGTTGAAGCTTCTTGCTTTATTACTTGTCATTCCAGGTTGGCTAACACTTTGGATCGCGATTGTTGCCGATATGGGTGCAACCTTGCTTGTTACGTTGAATGGACTTCGTTTGCTAAAAGGGAAGAAAGTTCATAGTAACAAACAAAGTGACAATGCCTTGAACTGAGTAAGTGCTCAAGTAGTTAATGGCAAACTAGTTACTAATAAAGATGAAAGGTGAAACTAGATAAAAAAACCTTCTATGGAAATAGGAGGTTTTTTACTTTTGCACGAGAGCGGACCAGCATACTACCCGTAGGATCTTTTTATTAAATACGAGGTGTATGTAGAAATAACCTAGAGAGGTTGATTACTATAGGTAGATATTGGATAAAGTAAAACAATGGTCTGAGAGTAAAATAATTTCTGTGCTGGAGGATTAAATGAATAATCAGACATTGTCTAATAATAATTCAAAATACACACTTCGTACAGTCTACTCGTCTCGCAATCTATGGTCTGGTATATTATTTGGACTTGGTCTTGTGGCATTCTTCGACGAGACTGTATTTCATCAACTTCTGCGCTGGCACCACTTTTATGATAAATCTACAACAGATATTGGCTTAATATCAGATGGACTCTTTCATGCGTTTAGTTGGTTTGCAACAATTGGTGGATTGTTTATGCTGGCTGATTTAAGAAGACGAAATGCCTTATGGCTTAAAAGATGGTGGGGAGGTGTATTGTTAGGTGCGGGTGTATTCCAATTGTATGATGGGATTGTGCAGCATAAGCTCATGCGTTTACACCAAATTCGTTATGTCGAAAATGTGATTATCTATGACCTAGTATGGAATATCATTGCAATAGTAATGGTCGTTGCTGGAGTCATTCTCCTCTATCAAACAAGACACGATCAACAAACAGGAGGGACTATCTCACATGAACAGTGACAATTATCACCATGCAGGTGGAACACATATTCACGAAGTAATCGGAATCGTGCCTCAGATTATCTTAGTTCTTCCGTTTGTCATAGGCTTAGTTATTTATTTCTTTGCTGTAATCAATTCAAATCGCCGATACAGAAAATGGCCATTTTACCGTACTGTCCTTTGGGTTATTGGAGTTCTTTGTGCGATTGTGGCAGTGGCAGGACCTTTTGCGCAGCGTGCACATACTGATTTTACAGTACATATGTTAGGTCATTTACTTCTTGGAATGCTTGCTCCGCTTCTCATGGTGTTATCTGCACCAATGACTCTTGCCTTACGAACTCTAAATGTGACACTAGCACGACGTCTTACCAGGGTGTTGAAAAGTTGGCCAGTTCGTTTGTTAAGTGATCCGATTGTTGCATCTCTGCTAAATATTGGTGGGTTATGGATCCTTTATGCAACTGACTTGTACACAGCAATGCACGAAAATATCACTCTGCATGTGCTAATCCATCTACACGTATTTTTAGCTGGCTATCTTTTCACGTTATCGATGATATACATCGATCCTACACCACATCCAACAAGCTATGTATATCGTGCAACTGTGTTAATTCTTGCTTTAGCTGCTCATGGCATTTTATCGAAGTATATTTATGCAAATCCACCTTCCGGCATTCCTGTATATCAGGCAGAAAAAGGCGGGATGCTTATGTACTATGGTGGTGACACTATCGATATTGTAATCATCTTTCTTCTTTGTTATCAATGGTACAGAGCCACTAGACCTAAAACAACAGTAACTATGAGTAGAGGGCAGTACAAGCATTTTTAATCAACTCAAATGTTTCAATGTTGTGAGAAGAGATTCATTTATAAAAGTCTTAAGTAGAAGAGACCTATGTTTGACAGATGACCGTACTTTCGCTTAAAATATACCCACACTAGTATAAATGAGTGATTGATATAAAATAGAAAACGTGATGTTTATAATGAGAAGAAATGGAGGGGAATTTCATGGAATATACAGATCAAATGAAAAATAGAGTGAAACGAGTCGAAGGACAAGTCAAAGCAATTGTGAGAATGATGGAAGAAGGTAAGGATTGTAGAGATCTAGTCATTCAAATGTCGGCAGCAAGAAATGCATTAGACCGTACAATAGGTGTCGTCGTCAGTACAAATTTAGAACAATGTGTGAGAGAGCAAATCGAAAAAGGGGAAGACACAGATATTTTTATCCAAGAAGCGGTCAATTTATTAGTAAAGAGTCGATAATACCGTATATCTTAAGCAAAATCATAATTTGTCTGAAAATCTTGTTTTCTCATAGAGGACACTGAAAAAGGTCGATTTCTACCTTTTCAGTGTCCTCTTCTCATAGGGAAGGTTTCTTGATTAGTTGCTTTGTTTCTAAACATTCATTTGATTTTGTGTAATTTAACATTTAGATTGGGCGATTTTATGACAAATTTATTGTAATGTGAGAATAGAAGAGTAAATGAGAGTAAATAGAAGAAAACACACAGTCGAATACGCTTACATAAAAGTTTGAAATTTTGTGGGATGATGGTAAGATACGTTTGTTAATAACGGATCCCGACTTTTGTGAGAGTCAAAAGTCGAACAAGTAATACAAACAAAAAAGGAAAAGAGGTGCTAGATTGAACATTCAATCTATTAAACAAGAATGGTTTGGAAATGTAAGAGGTGACGTGTTGGCCGGCCTTGTCGTCGCACTTGCATTGATTCCAGAAGCAATTGCCTTCTCAATTATTGCTGGTGTTGACCCAATGGTTGGGTTGTACGCATCTTTTTGTATTGCCGTTATGATTGCTTTTGTCGGTGGACGTCCAGGGATGATTTCTGCTGCAACAGGTGCAATGGCATTGCTCATGGTGACCCTTGTGGCCGATCATGGCTTGCAATATTTACTAGCAGCTACCATTTTAACTGGTGTTTTACAAATTTTATTTGGTGTATTTAAGCTTGCTAGAATTATGAAATTTGTTCCTCGTTCTGTAATGGTTGGTTTCGTTAATGCATTAGCGATCTTAATTTTTATGGCACAACTTGAACAATTTGTCGATGCAACATGGGTCATGTATGCTCTAGTTGCTGCAACTTTAGCTATTATTTATGGTTTACCACGTATCACAAAAGCTGTTCCTTCAGCACTTGTTGCTATCGTGATGATATCAGTTCTAGTAATCTTTATGGGAGTCGATATTCGTACAGTAGGAGATATGGGGGCATTAACACAGGCCCTTCCAATGTTTTTAATTCCGCAAATTCCTTTGAATTTTGAAACATTAATGATTATTTTCCCTTATTCGCTTGCATTAGCGATCGTTGGTTTACTCGAATCTCTTTTAACAGCCAATATTGTTGATGATATGACTGATACAGAGAGTGACAAAAACAAGGAAAGCCGTGGACAAGGGATTGCCAATATAGTAGCTGGTTTCTTTGGCGGAATGGCAGGTTGTGCAATGATTGGTCAATCGGTTATTAACGTGAAATCAGGTGGGAGAGGTCGCCTTTCTGCTTTAATAGCAGGTGTTGTCCTAATGTTTTTAATTTTAGTTCTTGGCGGCTTAGTTGTACAGATTCCAATGGCAGCCCTAGTGGGGGTTATGTTCATGGTATCGTTTAGTACTTTTGATTGGGGTTCTGTGCGCAACATTCATAAACTTCCTCGTACAGACGCAATCGTCATGATTGTTACAGTTGCGACAGTAGTTATTACTCATAACTTAGCAATTGGTGTATTTGCCGGTGTGCTATTAAGTGCGATTTTCTTTGCTGCGAAAATCTCAAAAGTTCATGTAGAGAAATACTATATTAATCACTTAGATAAGCAAGTATACAAGGTACATGGTCAAATTTTCTTTGCATCGGTTACAGACTTCGTAAACAAATTCGATTATAGACAAGATGTGAGGAATGTTGAGATTGATTTAACGAACGCTCATTTATGGGATGACTCAGCAATCGGTGCTCTTGATAAAATTGAAGGTAAATTTGAACAGAGCGGTATTAAAGTAGAGTATGTAGGCTTAAATTCAGAAAGTGAAAAGTTAAAAGATAAAATGGGTGGCTTATCAAAAGCATCAGGGCATTAAAGTATTGAAGACAGCGGGTTAGTTCCTTCTGTCTTCTTTGCTTATGAAAATATGTAAGTAGATTCCATGAACGATCTTTACAATAGAACTGCACTTGATTACGATAGATGTAAGATTATAGTTTGTCATATGCTAAAGGGGGACTCTTATATGTTTAAAAATATTTTATTAGCATCAGATGGCTCAGAACATTCATTTCGTTCGGCTGAAAAAGCAGTTAGTTTGGCAAAATTGCATAATGGCAAAATTGATGTGGTGTATGCAATCGATGGTTCAACATCGAAATCTGATGTATTAACGAATAATAGTAAATTTGAAATTGAGAGAAAACGCAAAGAAAAGCTAGCACCGATTGTTGAATTATTAGAAAAAGAAGAAATCGATTATAAGGTCCATATTATTCAAGGAGAACCAGGACCAACCATTGTCAACTTTGCTAATAAAGGACAGTTTGATTGTGTTGTTGTCGGTTCACGTGGGTTAAATAAGCTACAAACGATGGTGCTAGGTAGTGTGAGTCATAAAATTGCAAAGCGCGTAGAAGTACCAGTGTTAATTGTTAAATAAATTAGTCGAATGAAGGATCCATTCTAGTCACATGAGAATGGATCCTTCACTATTTTTGAGGAAGGACTTTTATAAAAAAAGCAGAAATAGTATTCCTAACGTAAAAAACGAAAAGAGGAGAAGCATGAATAGACAGAAAGCAGAAAATGGACATCTATTTCTGTCAATTGATTTCAATACGATAATTATAAGGGAGATGACGTATGAACGTTTTGAATATAGGGGAAGAGAGACATGAAGAAGCGATTCGGTTATCTGAATATGCATTTCAATACAAAGTAGCAGACGAAGAATTAAAAGAGCAGCTAGCTTATGTAAAGAAACATCATCAGGTAATAGGAATCATTGAAGAAGAGGCACTTGTTGCCAAGCTCCACTTTCTTCCATTAGAAATATACCTTGGCGACATGAAAATGAAAATGGGTGGGATTGCTGGTGTGGCTACGTACCCGGAGTTTAGACGAAACGGTTTTGTTAAAGAAATGCTCGTAACGATTTTAGAAAAAATGCGAATCGAAGGGTATAGTGTCTCCATGCTGTATCCATTTTCTGTTCCGTTTTATCGTCGCTATGGTTGGGAATTGTTTACGAATCGATTAAAAGCAAGCATGTCCAAAGCAGATCTTCACTTTCAAGAACCAACAGCAGGAAAAGTGAAACGCATTTTCAACTCTCCTCCATTTCAAGTATTAAATGATTTGTATGAAACATATGCAAAAAACTATTCAGGAATGCTTGTTCGTGAACAAGATTGGTGGGAGAAGATTGTAAAAAATCAACAGATTGCGATTTATTATGATCAAGCCAATCAACCAAGTGGATACATAATGTATACTGTAAAAAACAAAGCGATGAAGGTGGAAGAGTTAGTTACATTACATGCAGAAGCAAAACGAGGCATTTGGAATTTTATTTGCCAGCATGATTCCATGATTGATGAACTTGAAATAATAACTCAAGAGAAAGAGCCATTGCTTTTTTCGATTAACGAACCAAGAGTTAAACTCGAAATCACTCCTTATTTCATGGCAAGAATTGTAGATGTTGAATTATTATTGAAGCAATATGTATGTAACTGGCACAGTGACATAGAAGAGCTTGTTTTACAAGTATCAGATTCATATGCAGCTTGGAATGATAAGACATTCGTTCTTACGCCGAACAAAATACTTATTGAAAATCGGGATGTTTACAAAGAAAATAGTATACAATTATCAATTAACGCATTATCAACGATTCTTTTTGGCTATAAAACACCAAGTGAATTATCAGAAGTTGGTCAAATAAAAGGAAAAAGGGAAGAAATAGAGAAGTTTGAGCGTCTCCTACCCAAAAGAGCACCGTTCTTTTACGATTTCTTTTAGTCGATCCTAGGGTCTATTCCACTTATGCTACATAACAGTAGCATGAGTTGGACTAGATCCTTTTTTGTTGTCTCAAAGTGACTTACAATCCATCCATGCTCGACTATTTTTAAAAACTGTTTCTATATGTAACTAACAAATTTCGAGTGGATTAGAGTGCTATTTACAAAACCTTTACATTGCAATCATACGTTCTTAATATTTCTCTACTATACTAGCAATTGTGAGAGGGAAACCTTCAAACATAAATTTGCTAGAGAGAAAAGGGAGGACAATTTCAGTGAATCTTAAAAAGTATTTCTTGTTCCTAGTAATGGCAGCAGTAATGGTCGTAGCCACAGCATGTGGTGGCGGAGATGAAGAAGCAACAACTGAATCAGATGAGCAAACAGGTACTGAAGAAGTAGAAGGTACAGACACAGAAACAGAAGAAGCGACAGAAGGTACTGAGTTAGAAGGTAGTGTAGTGGTAGATGGTTCTGGTACTGTGTATCCTTTAATGTCAGTAGTAGCTGAAGAATATATGTACACTGAGCAAGAAAATGTATCAGTTGAAGTAAGCCGCGCTGGAACAAGTGCTGGTTTTGGTAAATTCCTAATTGAAAATGGAACTGATTTTAATAATGCATCACGTCAAATTAAAGATGAAGAACAAGCAGAAGCTGATACAGTTGGCTTTGAAGTTAAAGAAATGAAAGTAGCATTAGACGGATTAACATTCGTTATTAACAAAGAAAATGATTGGGCAACAGAGCTAACAGAAGAAGAATTAATTCGTATTTTCAAACATGATGGTGGGGTTACTAAATGGTCGGACCTTCGTCCTGAATTCCCAGATGAAGAAATCAAACCAATGGGTCCAAATGAAAACCATGGTACGTATGAGTTTTTCTATGAAAATATCCTTGAAAAAGAAGATTTAGTCGATGGTGTTAACCTTCAACAAGAATATTCGACACTTGTAAATTTAGTATCAGAAGATGTGAATGGTATTGCGTTCTTTGGCTTTGGTTACTACGTTAACAACCAAGATAAATTAGCTGCGGTTAATGTTGACTTCGGTGATGGTCCAGTTGAACCGACTCTAGAAACAATTGGCGAAGATGCCGAGTATGCTCCGTTTACACGTCCAGTATTTACGTATTTAAATGTTGATATGGCGAAGGAAAAGCCACAAGTATTGGATTTCGCTCTATATGTAGCTAACAATGTAAATGACTTTGCTGGTGAAGCTGGATTTGCTCCATTACCAGACGCGGAACTTCAAGAATATGTTGCCTTTTTAGAAGGGTTGAAATAAGGAATTGTTCGTTTTTGAGGATGAGAGCATCTCAATTGTTCTCATCTTCAATTCTGTTTAACTGTTCGAATTGTATAGAACAAGTTAGGTGAAAAAGGGGTGCACACATGATGGAAACAAACAGCGCTTTAAATGAGGGGAACGCTGTTAACGTTCGAGAATTGATTATTGAAAAAAAGAGTAAACGAAACATAACTAATGTTTTAGAAAAAATAATGCCTAAAGTTCTTCTTTCGATTGCTATGATCTCAATCCTTACAACAGTTGGGATTGTCCTTACGCTGTTAACAGAAACAGTTGAGTTCTTTTCAAGGGTACCATTAATTGACTTTTTTACTGGGACAGTACTGAAACCACTTAGTCAGAATCCAGAATTCGGTGTTTTGCCGTTATTAACAGGAACGATTATCTCATCGTTTATTGCGATGTTTGTAGCCATTCCTATCGGCCTTATGACAGCTATTTATTTAAGTGAATATGCTTCAGATAAAGTAAGAAGACTGTTAAAACCAATGCTAGAAATACTTGCAGGGATCCCTACCATTGTTTATGGATTCTTTGCCTTTACATTTGTTACTCCTATTTTAAGAGAATTTATTCCGGGACTACAAGCAACAAATATACTCAGTCCGGGGATTGTGATGGGAATTATGATTATTCCAATGGTAGCATCGTTATCTGAAGATGCAATGAGCTCTGTACCTAACTCGATGAGAGAAGGAGCGCTAGCGTTGGGATCAACGAAGTTAGAAGTAACTGGAAAAGTAATTATTCCAGCGGCGATGTCTGGAATTGTTGCTTCATTCGTTCTTGGAATTTCACGTGCGATTGGTGAAACGATGATTGTAACAATCGCGAGTGGGAGTTCTAAAAACTTTACATTTGACATTACTCAATCTATGCAAACGATGACTGCATATATTGTTGAAGTAACTGGTGGGGACGCACCTGCTGGTTCGACTATATATTATAGCTTATACGCTGTTGCAATGACTTTGTTTATCTTTACATTTATTATGAATTTACTTGCTAGATACATCTCTCGTAGATTTAGGGAGGAATATTAATATGAAATATGTAGATACAGCTCAAGTTCAAAAAAAAATGAATACGCGCTTAGTAACGAATAACCTTGCAAAATCATTATTCTTTGTATCAACCATATTTGGCCTTATTGTACTAGCTGTTTTAATTTTCCGTGTCGTGTCAGAGGGAATCAGTTGGATTAATTTCGATTTTCTTACAGGGAAATTATCAACAAATGCCGACCGAGCGGGCATAATGGGTGCGGTCCTCGGAACGCTATGGCTAATGGCCGTGGTTGCACCAGTAACAATGCTTGTAGGAGTAGGTACAGCCATCTATTTAGAATCGTATGCAAAAAAAGGACGTCTACAATCGTTTATCCAAACCAATATTTCGAATTTAGCTGGTGTACCATCAATTGTCTTTGGAATATTAGGTCTTACTGTATTCGTGCGAGCATTGGAATTTGGAAATGTAGTTTTAGCTGGTGGGTTAACGATGTCACTGTTAGTGCTACCAATTGTTGTTGTTGCAAGTCAGGAAGCAATTCGTGCTGTACCTGCTCACCTTAGTGAAGCTTCATATGGAATGGGTGCGACAAAGTGGCAAACAATCAAGAATATTGTATTGCCAGCAGCGTTACCAGGAATTTTAACAGGTGCTATATTATCACTTTCTCGTGCAATTGGAGAAACGGCTCCGCTTGTCGTAATAGGAATACCTGCACTGTTAATCCCGTTTCCGGGTAGTATTATGGATCGTTTCACGATCTTGCCAATGCAAATTTATTATTGGACAATCGACTCGGCACTAGTCGCTGAGTATGCCAACCTTGCAGCAGCTACAATTATTGTACTGCTAGTCGTTTTATTCTTATTAAATTCAATTGCAATTATTATTCGAAATAAATTCCAACAAAGGTATTAAATTTTATACAGGGGGTAAACGTGATGGCACTTGCGTCAGAAAAAGCACCATTTCAATCAGTAGGTGAACCCGTTCAAAATGTTCAAGTAGATCAGAAAGTTGTGTATGGTACAAAGGATTTAAATCTTTGGTATGGAAAAGATCACGCTCTAAAAAATATTAGTTTAGATATTTATGAAAAAGAGGTAACTGCCATCATTGGACCTTCTGGATGCGGTAAGTCAACGTATATCAAAACGCTTAATCGAATGGTTCAATTGGTTCCTACTGTACGAATTTCTGGAGATATCTCTTATCGCGGAAAAAGTATCTTAGATAAATCTTATAAAGTAGAAGATTTACGCACGCGTGTTGGGATGGTCTTTCAAAAGCCAAATCCATTTCCAAAGTCTATTTATGAAAATGTAGCATATGGACCGAAAATTCATGGCATTCGAAACAAAAAAATTCTTGATCAAATTGTAGAGCGTAGTTTGCGCGGAGCGGCGATTTGGGATGAGGTAAAAGACCGTCTACATGAGAATGCCTATGGTTTATCTGGTGGCCAGCAACAACGTCTATGTATCGCTCGCTGCTTGGCCATTGAACCAGATGTTATATTAATGGATGAACCAACTTCAGCTCTTGACCCTAAATCAACTCTTAAAGTCGAAGAATTGATTCAAGAATTAAAAAAAGAATACTCAATTATTATCGTCACTCATAACATGCAACAAGCTGCACGCATTTCAGATAAAACAGCCTTTTTCTTAAATGGCGAAGTGGTTGAATATGACCAAACAGATGTTATTTTTTCTAATCCATCTGATAAGCGGACAGAAGATTACATTACAGGAAGATTCGGATAAGAAGGTGCAATGCTATGGTTGTTCGTGAGAGTTTCCATTCACAGCTTGATTTAGTAAAACAACAACTTCTTGATATGGGAACGCGTGTTTGTGGAGTGATTGACTTAATGATACATGCATTTGCATCTTCAGAAGCAAGTGTGATGGAAAAAATTATTACCCATGATTATCAAATTAATCAACTAGAGATTGGAGTGCATGATCAAGTAACTCTTTTAATCTCCAGGCAACAGCCTGTTGCAACTGATTTACGAAAGCTGATCGTTGCTTTGAAAATTTCAAGTGACTTGGAAAGAGTAGCTGACTTAGTCGTAGATGTTGCTAAACAAGCGAAACGAATAAAAAAGGATAGCTTGTTGACTTTCCAAGTGAAAATAGTGGCGATGTTTACAATGGCTCAAGAAATGATTACGAAGTCGTTGGAGGCTTATCGACAATCTAATTTACTGATGGCTCAAAAAATTGCAACAATGGACGATAAAGTCGATGATTTGTATGGAGAAATAATACGAGAACTTTTCAAAATGGATAGCGATCAAATTGAAGTGGACCAAGTAACTCAGCTGGCTTTTATTGGTCGCTACATTGAACGAATTGCTGACTATGCAACCAATATTGCAGAATGGGCTGTATATGAAGTGAATGGCAAGCATTTTGATTTGAATTAAGCTCTGTTCTTAAATGATTTGGGACTAAGTCTTAATAGTTCGTTAAAAAATATTTTTTGCTGGGTACGTGTATGTGACCTAAAGTCGGCAACCTTTTTTAGTAATAAAAATCAGGAAAAAACATCATCCTAACAATGGTTGGTGTTTTTTCTTTTGCGGAATGAACTCAGAATTAAACGTGGGAAAGTGATCTATAAAGCAAACCGTTAATGAATTAAAAAATCTTTACAAAATCTTTACATTAACACTATTTACAAATTCTTATAAATTTCTTAACATGATGTAGGGGATTAGAGTTGTAGAAACATGTCGAACAGCATCGAAGAAGGGATGATAAAATGGATTTGCAAGAACTGTTGTTTATGTTTTTTGGAGGACTGGGGATCTTTTTATTTGGAATAAAGTATTTAGGAGATGGTCTCCAAAAGGTTGCAGGGGATGGTCTAAGAGATTTACTTGATCGTTTTACGACGAACCCACTTATGGGTGTACTTGCAGGAATATTTGTTACGATCTTATTACAAACAAGTACAGGAACAACTGTATTAACGATAGGTTTAGTAAATGCAGGCTTTATGACGTTAAAGCAAGCAATTGGTGTTATTATTGGGGCAAACATAGGGACAACAGTTACAGCTTTTATTATCGGTATTAAAATTTCTGCGTATGCCTTACCTATTGTTGCATTAGGTACATTTTTCATCTTCTTCTTTAAAAATCATAAAATTAACAATTACGGTCAAGTTATTTTTGGGTTTGGTGCCTTATTTTTAGGGCTTAATTTTATGGGCGATGGAATGAAGCCACTTCGAGACGTGCAAGCATTTCAAGATTTAACAGTAAGTATGAGTGATAATCCGCTATTAGGAGTTCTTATAGGTACTATATTCACGGTTATTGTTCAAAGTTCATCAGCTGCAATTGGTATGCTTCAAACATTATATGGACAAGGCTTAATGGATTTGGATGCCGCATTACCAGTTCTTTTCGGAGACAACATAGGGACAACGATTACAGCTGTATTAGCAGCGATTGGCGCTTCGATCGCCGCAAAACGTGCTGCATTAACACATGTTATCTTTAATTTAATTGGTACTACGATTGTATTGTTGTTAATTATTCCATTTACGATTCTAATTGAGTACATCCAAGCGAGTTTGGGATTGAACCCTGAGATGACGATTGCCTTTGCACATGGAATTTTTAATGTGTCAAATGCGATTATACAATTACCGTTTGTAGCAGTTTTAGCTTGGATAGTCGTTAAATTAATTCCAGGTCAAGATACGGCAATCCCTTATAAGACGGAACATTTGGATGAACAGTTTATAAGGCAATCTCCTGCTATTGCACTTGGACAAGGAAAAAAAGAAGTATTGCGTATGGCGGATCTAGCTGAAAAAGGACTAGAAGAAGTAAGCCGATTTTTTAATACGCATGGGAAAAAACATCGAGAACTTATTCCTCAGTATGAAGATGCGATCAATAACTTAGATAAAAAAATTACAGAATATCTTGTTCAAATTTCTTCTCACTCTTTATCAGATCAAGATACAAAAGTTCATCATACTCTTTTAAATACGATAAGAGACCTAGAGCGTATTGGTGATCATATGGAAAATATTATGGAGCTTGTTGAATACCAAATTACGAATAAGGTAAAATTTTCAGAGTCGGCAATTACGGATTTAGATGAGATGTTTGAATTAACCATCTTAACCCTTAGACAAGCTATTAATTCTTTGGATACAGATGATATTGAAGAAGCAAAATCTGTTCTTGAAAAAGAAGAGAAAATCGATAAAATGGAGCGTGACCTTCGTAAGAAACATATTATCCGCTTAAATGAAAATAGATGTACAGGGTCAGCTGGCATTATATATGTTGACATTATTAGTAATTTAGAGCGTATTGGAGATCACGCTTGTAATATCGCTGAAGAGGTTATTGGAGAAGAATAAAAACTAGTAAAGTGATTAAAGCTTAGCTTTGGTCACTTTTTTTGAATTAATTTAACATTTTTAAGAAAGGCTTTTTGTTATTATGTATCTGCTTACAAAAACTTTACAAATTAAACAATTGATTTTACATTTTAAGTCGCTTAACATATACTTTGTTGGTTAAAATTCTAAGATTTCGTTGAAAATATTCAAATTAATTAGATTAATCATAAAAAATGGGGCGGATATTTTATGTATTATGAAGAGAAGCAGGGCGGAAAGATTGCTTTAGTAGAGGATGAACCGTCTCATGCACTTTTAATGAGTTATAATTTGGAATCAAAAGGGATGAAGGTTGCACTTTTTCAAAGTGATGAACTGTTCTTAATGAGTGAACATGATATTGATTTAGTCATTATAAATGTAAATCTTCACGATGTAGAGGGAGTACAATTATGTACCAGCATTAGAAGTAGAAAATTAGAAGTCCCAATTTTATTTGTCACTACAAGCCCAAGTATAGGAAATTATTTAAGTTCGGATGAGGATCTTGACTATTTAGTAAAACCCTTTTCGATTAAAGAGTTAATTGATAAAGTAACCCAACTTTTAGCTCATCATGAAATGAAGAAGGAATATGTATAATAGAAGAAGTAAGGAGAACTTTTACATACAAGAAG
Organism: Halalkalibacter kiskunsagensis; assembly: GCF_037027555.1. Lineage (NCBI taxonomy): Bacteria > Bacillati > Bacillota > Bacilli > Caryophanales > Bacillaceae > Halalkalibacter > Halalkalibacter kiskunsagensis. The sequence continues at coordinate 144,772 of NZ_JAXBLX010000005.1, forward strand.
GTAAACGAACCACATTAGATAGGGTTTCAGTCGTGGTTCATGTTTGTCGAATGAATACTTTTTGGGATGATCACAACAAATTATCGCTAACTGTTTTAGTGTAATGAATAATATTAACTAAATTTAACAATATTTATAAAAAAATGTGCAATTATCAATTTTTGTAGAAGTAGCGAAGTTTTGCTAAATATTCATCTTTCCTATTATTACATATTGGTATTTTCGATTATAATAGTAGGGAATGTTATTTTTAAAAAGGAGGTTTTCTCGTGTTTAATGCTATGACCTATGCCCACGGTGATTCATGGTGGGTTATGATTCTATTATTTGTCATCACCTATTTTCTACTTCGAGCTGGTATTGCCAAAGGTGCTAAAATTCTACATATGATTTTGCGATTGTTTTACATCATTATGATTTTCTCTGGTGTGGTGTTGTTGTTTAACTGGGGATTCCCAGCGGCTTATGTGTTGAAAGGAATTTTGGCAATCGTATTAATTTATGCGATGGAAATGATTCTTGTTCGGACAAAAAAAGGAACTCTTGGATCAAAAGCACCGATGTATTGGGGATTGTTTGTAATAGTCCTTGTTGTCGTCGTATTACTCGGACTTCGAATTATTACATTTTAAGAGCTAGCTAGGGAGGAGTGCCCTAGCTAGCTTACTTTTTGTTAATCATTGTTGCTGGCTAAAAAATCTTTCACCTGCTTGACATACTCTGTTTTATCATACAATTGATAAAGTGATGATGACAATCGTATAGGGTCTCCAAAAAAGTATCTCTCATATTGTGTCTGACGTGAGCCGAATGAACTCATTGTTAAATCCCAAGCTAAGCGGAAGAGTTTGACACGCTCTTTTGCTGATGCATTTTTCGCTTGTAAGTATTGGTCTAAATCTTTTCCAATTGAAGAATCAAAGTCTTTCTCGGTTGGTAAGGAGATAAAGCCGCTAGCTCCTAGTAAATGAAGATATTCAACTAAACGTGCATAGTTTTTTTGGTAATAATTTTGTGCCACCATTAGTGGCTTTTCATCAGGAACCATTGTGCCAAATTTATTCTTTTGGGCATTTTCTTCTGCCGAAGCCAATAAAGCTTTCATAATTTCAAGAGTGGAAATGATCTCACTAAGTTTGTCTTGAACATGCTGGTAAGCGGTAATAGCAATCGTATTGGCAAGAGATTCACCAAGTCCTAATAGGAACTCCGTTTTCACGACTTGCCTACATACTGCTTGGTAAAGGAGCATCATGTTAAGATTTGTTTCTGTGAATATTTGCGTAACAGCATCTAGATCTTGATAGACAAATACGCGCTCCCATGGGACAAGAACGTGGTCAAAAACAACTATTGAGTCAACCTCATCAAACTTGGAAGTGAGAGGATGATCGAAGCTACTAGAAGCATGCTTAGCATACGATTCTCGGCAAATAAATTTTAACCCTCGTGTATTTGAAGGGATTGCAAATGCATAGACGTATGCTGGATCGATCGTATTCCCTCCAACAGGCAAAACGAGAATTTCATCGGTTATACCGCCTTGTGTTGCAAGTAAGCGAGCTCCATGGATAATAATTCCATTTTCGTTCTCCTCAATGACTTTTGCAGCAATGATCTCATCTTTAGAGAACTCTATATAGTGAGGAGAACGATTCACTTGTGGGTTAATAAATGTATGGGTAAACGATAAATCATTTTGACGTGCATTCATAAAGAGTTGTTGGATATTTTCACCGAAGTGATCTTCAAAAAAAGAAGAAGATGTTCCGAGTGTCATAATTGCTGTGTTCACGTAATCAGGGGAACGTCCAATCGTTCCTCCGCTTTTTTTAGCCCAAAGTTGAGTAGCAGCGCGGCGTTTGGCTAACGCATTTTTTGACGTAGGTTGCTCAAAGGCAAAATTAAATCGCTCAGTCCCTTGACCATCTGTTTGAGTAAGACATGATTGCATTGCTTGGTCATGCTGCAGATCATAAAGATGTGCTTTGCTTTGCAAGATGCCTTTAAAGGCTGGGTGCTCTGAAATTTTTCCTTTTACTTGTTCTCCATCGATCCAAACTTCATTATTTAAAGCATCAATTCTCTGAATGTATTGATCCCCAGTAATGATGGACAATTTCATCTCACCTCGCAGTTTACCGATTCATGATACTATATGTCGTTGCCGTTTGTTTCATGTGTATCCTTTTAGCGTTTAATGAAAAAATGATAAACTAGAGTAAGAATGAATCGTAGGAAGGAAAATGAATGTATGAACTGGACTGTGAAAAGCTTTAAGCAACTATCTACTGAAGAATTATATGAGATCATTCGTTTACGTATTGAGGTCTTTGTTGTCGAACAGCAATGCCCATACCAAGAACTCGATGAAAAAGACCAACAAGCCTTTCATTTACTCGGCAAAGAAAATGGCGAGTTGAAAGCCTATAGTCGTTTATTTGAAAGTGGGGTTGTTGCAGAGGATGCTTCGATTGGACGTGTCATTGTGAAAGAAAGTGCAAGGGGCAAAGGGTATGGTCAAGTTTTGTTGTCTCATTCAATCGAGTATCTTGAAAAAAGGGGAGAAGAGAAATCAATTTTGATTCATGCGCAACAATACTTAGAGCGATTTTACCAATCGTTTGGCTTTGATCCTATATCTGAAGTTTATTTATTAGATGGAATAGACCATTTGGATATGCGTAGGAGGTTGACACGATGAGCAGCCATTTTATTTATGGTACGCATGTGAAAGACGTAGCAAACAAACGTCGCTTACAAAGTGCTTTTCACGTTCAAAAAGAATATCAGAATACAGTCTTTTATGTACTTCCTTCTAATATGTGGTTAAAAGAAGCTCGAAGGAATCAACCTGGTCTCATTATTACAACGTTTGACGACATTGCGAGTTTCATTTTGAAGCAAGTTGGTCTTTCTTATGTCCCGCTAACGGAGGAAGAAAGAACATTGTTTTTTCTTCAATTTTTAAAAGAGGAAGTCAAGTTTGGAGAGGATGATATTGTCTCAGGAAAGGCACGTGCGTATGCCGATACGTACGGGCAAATCAAGAGGTTAGGTTTAGATATAGAGGAGATCCCATCATCACTCATTCCTTTACAATCTCTCTTTAAAAGTTATGAGCTACAAATCGTAAATGGAAGAGGATTACTGGATCCAGAAAATATTTTGCTAAGAGCAATGCAGGTGCTCAGGCAAAGAACAGAGCAAATACAAATAGCTAAGCTCGTCATTGATGGGTATTTTGACTTTAGTCCACTACAGGCTTTATTTATTGAAGCATTAAAAGAAGTAGGGATTCCAATTGACATATATGTTCCGAATCATCATCAGTTTGACATTGTTGATCAAACGGTCAAAGAGTTATTGACAATGGGGTTTACAGATGAAAGAGCTGAAAAACAGCATGTAAAAGTAACAAAGAAGGTTGAGCTAGTCGCAGCTTCAACCAATGAAGAACAGTGGCGAGGTATGTTTGAACAAATTTATTTTGAAAATGAATCGTATGAAAAGATTGGAATCTTACTTGTCGATGAAAGAGTAGGAACAGCTGATTTAGAGAAATACGCAATCAACTATCATCTGCCTATTAATAGAGCGATCAAACGGAAACTATCGACGACGTCTATTTTTTCCTTTCTATTAGCTGCTATTGAAAATACTTGTGCACCGAAAACAAAGTGGGAACAATTGCCATTAATTGAGCAGATTTTAAGATTGTATCAAGTTAGTGGACTTGACTATGCGAAACAAAAGCAATCGTTTCTACAAATGGGTGAATGCCAAGAAGAGCAGCATGACCAGCTATTTAAAAAAATTCATGGGATTACGTGGAAGAAAAACGCCCCATTCTTTACGTATATTCAACAGCTTCGACGTATTATGGATCAATTACCCTTTCTAACGTTTTGGGAAGAACAATTTGAATCGGAAGAAAATGTTCAGAAACTAAAAGAAATGGCTGACGAGTACAAGGCACTGATGAAAATGGACAACCGATTACAACAGTACGAGGAGCTTCTTCAAGAAAAAGGCTTAGAGAATTTACTGATGACTCACGATTTATTTATGGAATGGGTGAAGGAGTTAGGGGAAGGTCTAACCCATTTCGAACAAAGAGCATCAAAGCGTGGGATTGCTATTCATACGTGGAGAGATGTCAGTTTGTTTCAAGGGGATAAATTGTATGTCGTTGGGATGAATGAAGGGGTATTTCCAGCTGTACATCAATTGAGTGGTTATGTTCAAGAACGAGATTTGCTTGGGAGTGCGGTTCGATTTAGTTCACCGACACAAGATCATTTCAGAGCAAAACAACAAGCTCACTTTGAACAGCTTCAGTATGTTGCAAAAGAGATTACGTATACGTATGTCAAAGGAATTGACGCAAATTATCCATTGCTCCCTTCAACGTTATTAGAGGATATCCAGGAGTCAAGCGAGATATGGACATGGGAACATAGAATGGAGAAACCATATTCGTTTTCTATTGAAGATCAAGAAGAGAAAATAGCCTTTCACGTTGGAAAAGGCTATTCCGTTGATTATCTTCCAATTGAAATCAACAAGATATCGAAACGACTAGAGCGGTTGGAGCAAGCAGATGAACCAATTACGTTATATCAACATGAACCATTACAACCAGTTGTTTCCATAACTGCACTTGAAAGCTATGCTAGATGTCCTTTTCGTTATGGGATGGAACGAATTTTGCAAGTACCGGAGCCTGCCACGATCCAAGAGCGAGTTTCTCCACTCGATATCGGGGATTTAGTACATGCGATTATTGAGGAAGTATATTCTGAGGTCAATGTCATTGGACAATCATTTGCGAACTTACAACAAAACATTGACCATATTCCTGAAAGAATAGAGGAATTGTTTGAAGAAAAATGGGAACAGATTGAAACTCAAAGTCCAGAACTGTCGCGACTCGATCTGGAACTAACGAAACAACAATGGAAAAAACGGTTACGTCGATGGTGGCAAGCAGAACGAAAACATTTTTGGGATAACGAACATCTCACGCAAATGCAGGTGATGGCGATTGAGAAACCTGTTCGGTTCGAATTGCCATTGTCAGAGCAGCAGTCATTGGTCCTAACAGGAAAAGCGGACCGTGTTGATCGAATCGATGATGCCATTGTTGTTTATGATTATAAATCGGGACAAATGAATGTGAAAATGGATGAAGTCCGGTCAGGGTTAAAGCTACAGTTACCACTTTACGCATTTGCTATTAGAAAGGAGTTAGAACGCTTAGAACAAACGCCAATAAAAGCAGATGGTGCAACTTACATTTCGCTAAAGGAGCCAGCAAAGAGAGCGGGAAATGGGATGTGGCGAAATGAAAATGTCGGAAAATCTTCACGCTATAACGTATCTTCTTTTTCAAACAAAGAAGACGAACTTGGAACAGAGCAATTTTTAATCGATCATGAGTTAAAAGAGCGAATAGCGGAAATTTGGGAAGGGATGCAAACGAGTTTCCCTGTTGAACCACGTGAATGCTCAAAATTTTGTCAGTACCGAGCGGTTTGTCGGGTAACTGATGAGAAACGAGAAAATGCAAATGGCAAATAAAGTTTATGTACCTGATGTTGTATATGTAATAGCAAGAGAGGAGGAGGATTATGAAGTTTAATGATGCTCAACAAAAAGCGATCACAAGTGAAAAGGGTCTGATCCTCGTATCAGCAGGGGCTGGATCTGGAAAGACACGTGTCTTAACCGAACGTTTCATTCATTTATGTGAACTCTGTCTAAAGGATCAACATAACCGTGTAGGAGCAAAAGCGGATGAAATTGTTGCCATTACGTTTACTGAAAAAGCAGCTCGAGAAATGAAAGATCGAATTCGAAAGAGGTTGGCAGAAAAAGAAAGCGATGCAAAAGAGGAAAAAGAACGACTCTTTTGGCTTGAACAAAAAGATGCAATCGAACGAGCGAATATTTCAACATTTCATAGCTTTTGCCAACGTCTACTGTCTCAACACGCGATGGCGGCTAATTTGATTCCAAAAAGCCGTGTGATTGATGATGTAGAAGCAAGAAGCCGCAAACGAACCATCTTAGTAGAGATGTTTGAAGAACGAGATTTTCATGACATGGCGCTGCCTTTGCTACAGCTTATGAGCAAAAATCAGCTTTTTGAATCAATTGAATCGCTTTATAGTGACATTCGAGAATTTGTTGTAGGGGAAACAGTGATTGAATCGTTACGTATTGATGAAATGCTAGAAACACAACGAATGGCTCAACAAAACAAACAACATGAATTAGTTCGCCAATTTCACGAAAAAGCCCTCACTTGTGTAGCGGCCTTTCCTCCAATTGATGAGTTGACCAAAGCGCAAAAAGGTCATGTGGAACGAATTACAGAAGCATTTCAAACTACTGTGATTTCAGATGAGCCAAATGAATATGTCAGGCTGATGAAGCAAATTATGCCCGCCCGCTCAGATAAAAAACGCTGGAGCGAAAAAGCACCCGCATTGTTAGAGCTTTATGAAGAGCATTGGAAACCATTAAAAGATAGTTGGGATGATGTAGGAGGAGAAGTCAAAATTGACGAAACGGCTAAGCTCCTATTAGAGCGTATTGTTAGTCTTCTTCAAGAGTTCTCAAGTCGTTATGAAAAAAAGAAGCAGTTTGCTGGAGTTCTTGACTTTTCTGATTTGCAACAAAAGGCAGTTTCTCTCCTCGAACAACAGACGATTAAAGAAGCGTGCCAAAAGCAGTTTCGACATATAATGGTTGATGAATTTCAAGATACAAACCGCCTCCAACTCGAAATGCTAGAACGAATTAATCCTGAGTTTCAATTTATTGTAGGTGATCAAAAGCAATCAATTTATCGTTTTCGAGGCGCGAATGTTAGTTTAATGAATGAGCGCGAGGATCTTGCAACAAAACAAAGCAATGCAGAAGTCATTTTGATGAACGAGAATTACCGAACGACTGCACCTGTGATTGACGCTGTAAATGAACTTTTCTCTCATGCGATGGTACAGAAGCGGACGGAATCATTTGAAACGGTGTATGCACCACTGATAGCCAATCGTCCTGGGGAGACGAGTGAAGAAAAAAGAGTAGAGTTAACAGTACTTGAAAAGGATGAAGAACGAGAACAATCATCGTATGACGTTTTAGCGAATCGAATAGGAGAGATGATCCAAACCGGACAGCCCCATGTTTACAAAGAGGAGAAGTGGGTTCAGCCAACCTTTGGCGACATCGCGATTTTAATTCCGGCAAGGTCACACCTCCTCTCACTTGAGCGTGCGTTAATTAATAAACGAATTCCATATGTGGTGAGTGGAGGAGTAGGATTTTATGAAAGACAAGAGATTCTTGATTTCTTAACTTTATTAAGATGGCTTAATCGACCGTTTGAAGAGCTCTATTTGTTGGCGATGTTAAGAAATCCAATATGTGGGCTAACGATGGATGATTTCATCTCACTTAAAACAATGGTAGGAGAAACCGAATCACTCTATCAGCTTGTCTATGATAAGACTCACTCTGCCTTTTCAGACCTACCTGAACCAATTCAAGATGCCTGTCATAGGCTTTATACTTGGTTAAATAAATGGACCCCATTTCGCACACATCAGTCGCTTGAACAAACGTTACTGGCAATCTTTACGGAAACGGGATTAAAAACAGCCCTTTTCTTGCAAACAAACGGACTTCAGAGAGTGAGGAATGTTGAAAAGTTAATTCAAACGATTGTTGATAGCCAACAAACAGACTTAGAAACTATCTTAGCTGAGTTAGACGATCGGATTGCTCTTAGTGAAAAAGAGGGAGATTCTGAAGTGGAGCGTGTTGATGGCGATGTCGTACAAATTATGACAGTGCATGCGTCAAAAGGCTTGGAATTCCCTATTGTTTGCTTGCCTCAATTAGAACGGTCAATTCGAGGTGACAAAGGCAGTATTCGTTTTCATCCTGAGTTAGGTCTAGTTTTACATATTGAAGAGGAGCCAGTAGAAATTGATGAAAAGAAAATCATGTATCAGACTCCTGGTTTTGCCCTTGTAAAAGAGCTGGCGAATCAAGAAGCAAGAGAAGAAGCGAAAAGATTATATTATGTAGCGATGACAAGAGCGCGTGATTATTTATATATGATTGGTGAAGAAGCGACAGCTAGTCATACGTGGTTATCTTTAACCGAAGCAGCCTTGGAACAGACTCAGTTAGCGGATAGCATAGATAGAAGCGAGCAAAGTGACAATCAAGAACCATTCCAAGAAAGAGCTGTTCAATACGAGATTCCAAATCCTATAAAGTATAAGGAAGTTCCGTTAACCTTGTCTGTTTCAGAAGTCATGCTTTTTATTAAAGATCCAGTCGCCTACTTTAATCGATACGTTATTGGCTTACCTGAACTAGTTGCTACAACGAACATACAAGTAGGTACGAATGTTTCAATTGGAATAGATCCATCTATACTAGGAACACTAGTGCATCGTGCTTGTGAATTGCGTGATAACGGATTGTCAAATGAAGCAGCAATTGATGAAGCGGTACGGGAAAAAGAAGGAGAAGGTGAAGACTTTTCAAGCTATCGGCCGGAAATGATCGCATTAATGAGTAGTTATACAGAACAAACAAAACAAACTTTAGGGGAAACGGTAGCAACGGAATGGTCATTTGTTACAACAATTGAAGGCGCATATATCATTGGAGAAATAGATAAAATCACATTCAATGATGGTAAGTATCAGATAATTGATTTTAAAACAAATAAGGTTAACACTTCAGGAAGTGAGTTAATCGATCAGTATTGGCCGCAGCTCTCCCTATACAAGTTAGCCTACGAAAGTGAAACAAGTGAATCGATTGATACGATGTCGTTGTTTGTCTTCCGAGATAAAACAAAGCCTATCCATACGTTAGAGAACAATGTGAAAAACGAGGAGGCAGTTCGACTAGCTATCCGAACCATTTGTGAACTTCGTAAAAAAGGTGCATCTAAAGAAGAATATAGGGAATGGAGTGTAAAATAGTCAAGATGGACGGGTTACTACTAGAGATCGTCGGTGCAAGGGGAATTGGTGCACATCATTATTTTTGTTGTTTCGATCATTGACTTTGTTAGTACAAGAATCAGGAAACGTCTTGTATAAACCTTTACCGTAAAAGGAGGGTGATTCATTAGAGATATCTGACTGTAATCAATAAAGGCTTCTGATGAGGGAGCTTCTGTTGAAATAAGGGAAGAATCTAATGGGACACCCTTCTTTAGGTTTCAAGTGAGTAATAATTAAGCAAAGGAATCTACATAAACCCACATGGCTTCCACATGGATCATCATTCGTTAACAGTCGTTCCATCCGTTACATCATGCTTCTAAAAGAATAAATACAATAACACAGGCACCACTTCTCTGGTAGAAACAGTGATTTCAGGGAAATTGGTGTTGTTTTTTGCTGGTGTTGTCTAGCTCAGCTAAACCTACTAATTCAACATGGTATAATAAAGGTAGAATGTAAAGGGAAGTGAAGTGAGTGATGAACCAGTCTGAGTGGGACAAACTGGAAGAAAGTGAAATGAAGTATCAAGCTGTCTTTACATATAATGCGAATGCTATTTTTATTTTGGATCAGTTTGGCAAAATAACCGAAGTGAATCCAGCTACTTTAACCATAACAGGGTTTAGTAGTCACTTTTTGTTAAACAAGAAAATAACAGAAATTGTTCATCAAAATTCAATTAAGAGTGTTCAGGCAGGAATGACTAAAGTTTGGAATGGGCATTCAGTCACCATTGATATTGAACTTAATCATCATCACTTAAAAGAGGTTATCGTTCATGTAACGATGGTTCCGCTTAAAATAGGTGAAATAGTAAATGGGGCCATCATTTTCGCACAAAACATTACCGAGGATTTTAAAACAAAGCGAATCGCTCTTGAAGATGAATTAACAGGCTTACCGAATCGAAGGTATCTAATTGAAACATTAGAATCAGCTATTACAGAAGCTAAGCGAGCCAATGAGAAATTGGCGGTGATGTTAATTGATTTAGATCGCTTTAAGCTCGTTAACGATGCAATTGGCAGTTTATTTGGTGATCGCGCATTACGACTAATTGCTGAGCGATTGAAATCTAGTTTGAATGAACAAGAAGTTGTAACAAGAGTAGGCGGAGATGAATTTGTCATTCTTATTCCGCAATTGAAATCAGAAATGGAAGCGAAAAGTAAAGCTAGTCGGCTATTGGAACGATTGAAAAAGCCACTCATAATTGAAGAGTATGAATTTACGTTAACAGGTAGTATTGGGATATCTATTTTTCCTAATAATGGAGAAGATTGCGAGACGATTATTAAGTCAGCTGATGCGGCGATATATCGAGCAAAATCAAACGGAAGTGATTCCTTTGAATTGTATAAAAGAGAAATGCGCTTTCAACTAAATGAAAAATTTCAAATAGAGAACGATTTACGTAAAGCACTTGAACGAGGAGAATTCTCACTGTACTTCCAACCGCAGTTTGATGCAAGATCTCAAAGGTATTGTGGTGAAGAAGTACTTGTACGATGGAATCATCCTGATGAAGGTTTAATTAGTCCAGGGAAATTTATTTCTATTGCAGAAGAGACAGGGCTTATTAATACAATTGGAGAATGGGTGTTACGCGAGGCCTGTTTTCAGAAAAAGAAGTGGATCGATAACGGTTTCCCCGCAGTACCAGTTTCAGTTAATTTGTCAACAAAACAGTTTTTAAAGCGAAGCATCGTCGAGATCGTTAGCGATATTTTACAGGCGTCTGAATTACCACCTCACTTACTGGAATTAGAAGTGACAGAAAGCATTACGATTGATATTCAACGTACATCTGATAGTTTAAAACGGTTGCAATCTTTAGGTGTTCAAATAAGTCTTGATGATTTTGGAACTGGATATAGTTCTTTGCAGTATGTAAGTCAATTGCCTATTCAGGAATTGAAAATTGATCAATCGTTTGTGAGAAACATCGGGAATGGAAAACATAATGAAGGAATCATCTCAATGATCATTAATCTGGCTCATTTTCTCAAAATCTCTGTTATAGCAGAGGGTGTAGAAACAAAGGAGCAATTAGATTATCTAGTTGGTTTAAAATGTGATAAGGTGCAAGGCTATTATTTTTCCAAACCGCTTTCTGTAGTAGATTTTGAACGTTTAATTAACAATTGGTAGTTATGGTCGATCAGACTATGAAACTATTTCTGATTTCCTATTACGCTCAATGATCGATGTCATGTTAGTTGAAGTGAAAGAAGAAACATATGCAATCCCACTGTCTACCAATGTTGAAACAGCGATTGTCAGAAAGCAATTTATTTATTGTAAAGCCATTTTAAGCAGATCGTGTGTTAGAGATAATAAAAAAAAGCAATAGGCTAACAAGAGGCCACTGAAAAAGGTAAAGAGCAACCTTTTTCAGTGGCCTTGCTAACAAATCTTTCTCCTCAATTGCCAGTTTGAAGGTAGTTGAGGTTTTTTTGTACTGTAAAAACTAATTTGTACGTAAAGTAACTAAGAAAAGCTACTATAGAAAAATCAATGCTAACATATGGAGGTTTTTGGTTGTTAAAAGAGAAATGAGTTAAAGTTTTAATAAGTGTTCTCAGTATAAAGAAATTGCAGGTGCGAAATCAAAATATAATAGCTGGGGCTGGTGCAAATTTCGCTATATATTATCATTTAAGAGAAACCTTTTACAACATCATAGTGCCATAGATGAGAGAATTTGCTACTTGAAATGTTTGAAACTTCTGTTAAATGGGTATTTTAAGAATAACAATGTTGTAGGAGGGGTAGAAATGATAAATGATTTTGCAATGGATCCAAGGATAAAAAAGCAGTTAAATGTCATTAAAAGCTTACAAGCGCGTTCAGAAGATACGGTGCAAGCCTTGTATGCGCAGGCGATTTTTGAATACTCTCTCTATCATTATAGGAAAGATGACCTACAAGAACGAATTGACCAAGCATTGCTAAATAAAGATAAAGAACAATTTAACAAATATGCATTAGAGTATAAACAATGGCTCGAATCCCATAGAGAAGGAAAAATCGTTGTAGAAGATGGCTTTGAACTATACTTAACATTTGAATAAAAAAGCGTACTGGTGCTCTTCCAGTACGCTTTTTTATGAAGTACTGGTGCTCTTCCAGTACGCTTTTTTATGAAGTACTGGTGTTCTTCCAGTACGCTTTTTTATGAAGTACTGGTGTTCTTCCAGTACGCTTTTTTATGAAGTACTGGTGTTCTTCCAGT